>JAHYYD010000303.1 GCA_019425105.1 Actinomycetota bacterium | reverse complement strand
TGGCCAGGAAGGCCGGGAAGGCGTAGGGCAGGATCATGAGGGACTGGTAGATCTTGCGGCCCTTGATGCGCTTGTCGGAGAAGACGAGGGCCAGGATGAGGCCAAGCGCGAAGGTGGAGAGCACCGAGGCCGCAGCGAACACGAAGGACCAGATGAGCGCCTTGAGGAAGGGGCCGCCCAGGTCATTGCTGGTCACCATGTTCTTGTAGTTGCTGAAGCCGACGAAGACGCGCCAGCCGGGGGTGAGCTCGTTGCCGGCGGAATCGACGAAGACACCGGTCTTGTTATCGGCCGTGTACACAGTTCCAGTGGCGGTGTCGGTCAGGGTGTCAGCCTGGGCGTCGTAGGCGTAGGTCGACTTGGCCAGGTAGGCGGTCGTACCATCATCGGGCTTGTAGTATCCGTCGTTCGGGTCGGAGGAGACGGGAACGGTCAGTCCGGCGACCTCGGTCTGGCGCTTGAGGATATCGGCAACCTTCAGGACTTTGTAGCCCTGAACGTCGGAGATCACGCCGGCGGAGACATTGCCCTGAACGTCGCGCAACGGGGTGTCAGGGTTGCCTTCCTTCAGAGCGCCCGTGCTCGGGTCAGCGATGACGAGGCCGAGGCCGGAGCCATCCTCGACGACCGCGGCGGTCACGTTGACCGCTCCGGGTGCACGCTGCTCGGAGGCCTTCAGGATCGCAGAGATCGCGTCATCCTTGGTCGAGTTGTGGCCCTGACCGTAGTTTGTGAAGGACACGTAACCCGTGTATCCCATCACGAACACCTGGTAGATGAGCAGAAACACCATGCCGGGAACCAGGTACTTCGCGGGGATCATCCGCTTGGAGAAGTAGATCCAGTTCACGACAACGAGCAGCGCGGCCAGAACACCGAGAACAATCCAGGACTTCACCATGTAGGCAGTGAAGATGCCATAGAGTCCCAGGGCGTCAATCAGCATCATCAAGATGAGCTTGACGAAGAAACCACGCTTGGTCACATCATTTGCATGAGAGGTCTTGGGCCCCTCTTTTTTCTTTTCCGCAGCCTTCACTGGCTCAGACATCGTGTCCTCCACACGTGCGCGTTCGCGCGTCATTGCGACTTGGTTCTGCCCCCGACTGGCGACAGAAGGTGGCACCGGTGGTGCCGCGCGCCGCTAAGCGGCGCTGCTATCAGAGGGCCTCACACCCGCCCGCCGCGTGGGAGGCGGTCGGGTGTGAGGCGGTGCTCACCGGAGGCGAGCGCGGTGCGCGTGGGCGACTAGCACCCGGCGCTCACGATCACTTGGAGGCGATCGCGTTGTTGATGTTGGTGATCATCGTAGCCCAACCGTCGGCGGGAGCCTCGGCACCGCTCACGATGTTGGCCTCGGTCTGGCCCCAGAAGTTCCACACGGAACCCATCGCGGGGATCGCGGGGGCGAGAGCGCCGGACTCTGCGACCTTCGAGAAGTCCTTGATGTCCTGGTCATCCGAAGCCTCAGCAACGGAGGGCATCGCCGAGGCGCGGCCACCGAGCTTCTGCATCTGGGTCTGGGCCTCGGGGGTAGCCAGGTAGTTGAAGAACTGCTTGGCAGCAACCGGGTTGGCGGACTTAGCGCTCTGGTAGAACATCTGGACGCCGACGAAGGGCTGGGCGGCCTGCGAGCCGGCCGAGGGGATGGACAGGACGGAGACGTCCATGCCGGCCTCACGGAAGGCCGCGACGTTCCAGGGGCCGGTCACCGTGTAGGCAGCCTTGCCATCGAGGAAGGCCTGCTTGGCGATATCAGCGGTGATGGACGGGGAGAGCACACCCGCGTCGCCCTGGGCCTTCAGCCAGTTCGCGAAGTCGGTGCCGCCGGAGCCGCCCATGGCCAGCTCGGAGGTGTACTCGCCGTCAGCGTT
>JAHYYD010000302.1 GCA_019425105.1 Actinomycetota bacterium | reverse complement strand
CCTACCACAACACCTGGGACTAACCCCTCAACCAACACGTTTTGTCCTATAACCCCCTCTACGGCGAGGGCACAGAAGAGCCAGGAGATTACGCTCCTACGTGGGAACGCAAAGGGTCTGACCTCCTCAGCAAACACGCGATGGGGCGTGCAGGACGTCAGGAAGTAGTTGAACTGCGCTCACTTCTCGCACGAATCCCGAGTAGGTATGGCGGCAAGCTCTTCTACTTCGTGCGTGAAAAACCCATCGGCTCCCCCGGACAGGTGTGGGGAAAAGACACCGGCAATAGTTGGGAGGCCATGCGAGAAGAAAGAACGCTTGAGTGCCTGGGTGAAGCGATCAACCGGCTCTGCAGGCACGCCGAACACGAAGACCAGAACATACTCCTCTTCCAGGACATGATCAACGAGAAGCAACGCTTCCACCAGGTGACACGCAGCTACGCCCACATCTACAGTCGCATCAAGGATCACCAGGAGATGCTGAGAATCCTCGAAGCCCCCGCATGTATCGACTCGGAGCTTTCGACGAACATCCAGTGCGCAGACTGGGTCGCGGCTCTCATTGGTCGCGCATGCGACTATCAACTGGTTCTCAACAGCTCCTACCGATGGGTAGCAGACAGTTTTATCGCTGATCTGCGTGGAGGTTTCACGTATGAATCCACCCTCCAGTTTCATCGACGCAGCATCGATAACATCCACCACATCCGGATTCTCGACAGGGCACGACCCCACCTCGATTCCCTGACCGGCATGTCTGCCGAGAATCTCTCTCGCCTCCAGCTCGTGCACGCTCGTGCAAGTGCACCGACCCCGAGCAACCGTCGTCTTCAATCTGCTGACGTCAAGACACACCGGGAGCTGGCGATCGCCCGCCAGGCGCTGACCTTCGCCTGATCGGCTTTTCCGCCCGAGGCCGGGGTTCCCACGTGGGCCCCGGCCTCGGGCGTATCCTGAGAGAGTAGTCATCCCGAGGAGGGCCTCATGAACAGCGACGTTTCCACCCTGGCGGACTGGATCGCTCAGTCACCGTCGACCGTGTTTTTCGGCGGCGCAGGCGTCTCGACCGAGTCCGGGATCCCCGATTTTCGCGGGGCGAACGGCTTCTACTTCCAGGAACGCGAGATCCCCCTCGAAACGGTCCTGAGCATCGACTTTTTCACCCAGCACCCCGAGGCGTACTGGGAGTGGTTCCACGAGATCAACCGCCCCGTGGAACCCAACGGCGCGCACAGGGCGTTGGCTATATTAGAGGGAGCGGGACACCTCGACGCTGTCATCACGCAGAACATTGACGGCCTGCACCAGCGGGCCGGATCCCGCACCGTGTGGGAGCTGCACGGCAACTGGGAGCGGCTCGTGTGCACGCAGTGTGGGGCGGTCGCAGCGTTGCGCGATGCCGTCACCGTCGACGGGGATCCCGTGCCCGCGTGCCCATCGTGCGGCGGGCAGATGCGCCCGGACATCGTCATGTACGGCGAATCCCTCGACGAGGCCGTCATCGAGGCCGCCGTGTCAGCCATCGCGCGGGCGTCCACGCTGATCGTGGCCGGAACGTCCCTCGTGGTGTACCCGGCAGCTGGCCTCATCAACTACTTCTCCGGGGACCACCTGGTTCTCATGAACGCCACCCCGACCTCGGCCGATGGACGTGCCGACCTGATCGTTCGCGAGCCGGTGGGTGCCACACTCGATCGCGTCATGGACCAGCTGCGCGCGGAGGGTGTTCTGCCCGCCTAGGGCTTGCGGTGCACGGGATCCCCTCACAGGCCACGGCCCCAACGCACAGGCACCACCTCCCCTGCGCACATGCGGATAGGTTGTGCGCATATGGATAGGTTGTGCGCATGCGGATAGCTTATTTTCCTATCCG
>JAHYYD010000301.1 GCA_019425105.1 Actinomycetota bacterium | reverse complement strand
AGATGACGACCGAGGTGGGCCGCGCCGACATCACGAACACCGTGAGCGTCACGGGAACGATCCAGGCGGACGAGCCGGTCGTCGCCCGAGCGACCCTGGACGGCGCCGTCGTGCGGACCTTCGTCAACGATGGCGACAAGGTATCCAAGGGCGACTCCCTCGTCCAGATCCGCAAGGAAATCCCCGGCGAAACCCGTCAGGTGACCGACGAGGAGGGCAACGTGAGCGTTGAGACCGCCGATCCGACGTACAAGTACGAGACGGTCGTGTCCCCCGGTGACGGGACGGTGTCGACGAGTGTGCTGGTCGGCCAGCAGTTCGCGATTGGCGACACGGTTGCGACCGTTGCCCCGGCGACGTTCTCCGCGGTCGCCTCCCTGAGCGCGGACCAGATGTACCGCCTGCAGGACGCGCCCTCGACGGCGACCGTCACCATCAAGAACGGTCCCGCGCCCTTCGAATGCTCGGGTGTCAAGCTGGTGAGTCCGACCGGCAAGCAGCAGGATCCGAAGACGAACGCCGGGTCCGATAACGGGGCCTCGTCCTCGACGGACCTGAAGGCCCGCTGCGCGATCCCCGCAGATCAGACAGTGTTCGCGGGCCTGCAGGTGACCCTCGAAATGACGGCCGGCTCGGCGACGGGCGTCCTCGCGGTGCCGATTTCCGCGGTCGAGGGGCGCTACCAGTCCGGCTACGTCTACCTGCCGACCTCCGACCCCACCAAGCCTGACAAGCGCGCCGTCACCCTGGGCATTACCGACGGCAAGATGGTTGAGGTCAAGGAGGGGCTGACCCAGGGCGAGGAGATCCTCGAGTTCACCCCGACCTCGAACAAGGACAACCAGGACGACCAGGATGGTCCCTTGGGCGGTGCGGACTCCGGTCGGGCTGGCGGCGCGGGCGGCTCGAACGGCGGGGCGGGCGCGCAATGAGTCTCGTGTGCCTGCGGGACGTGACCCGCACGGTGACCCTGCCTGATGGGGAGGATCTGCACATTCTGCGCGGTGTCAATCTGGATGTCGCCGAGGGCGAGCACGTGTCCATTGTCGGTCGCTCGGGTACCGGCAAGTCCACGATGCTGAACATCATCGGCCTGTTGGATGCCCCGACCTCGGGCACGTACGAGCTGGACGGGGTGGATACGACGCGCCTGGGGGAGGGGCGCCGCGCGCGGATGCGTGGAGAAGACTTCGGCTTCGTGTTCCAGCAGTTCAACATCTTCTCGGCGCGCACGGCCGCCGAAAACGTCGAGGTTCCGCTCCTGTACGCGCCGGGCCCGCAGCTGTTGCGCAGGCGCTCGATCGCGCTCGACATGCTGGAGCGCGTAGGGCTGGCCGATCGCGCCGACTCCTACCCGGGCGAGATGAGCGGCGGCGAGCAGCAGCGTATCGCCATCGCGCGCGCCCTCGTGCGCCGCCCGCGCGTGATCCTCGCCGACGAGCCGACGGGCGCCCTCGACCCGGACACGGGCCGCGTCGTCATGGCCCTCCTCGAGGAGGTCGCCCGCGAGTCCAACGCCGCGCTCATCGTTATTACGCACGACATGGCGGTGGCCGCTCGGGCCCAGCGCGCCTACGAGCTCTACGACGGTACGCTGCACGAGGTCGGGGATCCCGACGCTCTCACCCGCCGCGTGGAGGCAGGACACTCGGGCGACGAGGCCGGGGCGCGCAATGCGATACCGGAACCCCCGCCGGTGCCCGCCGACGACGAAGCTACGGGGACCGACGAGGGTGTGCGGACTGATGAGGGTACGGGGACCCACGAGGACGAGCAGGCCTCGGCCCCGGCGAGACCGGAGGAGGGGGAGCAGTGAACGCTGTCAGCCAGATTCTGGGCGCTCTCATCGAGGCCTGGGGCGAGGTCAAGGTCCAGAAGGCGCGCGTCGTCCTCTCCC
>JAHYYD010000300.1 GCA_019425105.1 Actinomycetota bacterium | reverse complement strand
CGCACACCTACGACCTCGGCACCCCCTGGGAGAAGCCCGTCCTGCGCGACGTCAGTCTGATCCTCGACCCTGGGCAGGCGATGCTCATCACGGGGGACAACGGCTCGGGCAAGACGACGCTGTCGCGCGTCCTCACCGGCCTGCTCGTGCCCATCTGGGGGCGCGTCACCCTCGGCGGGCGCCCCATGGAACGCTGCGTCGGTGACGTCGCCCTCTCCATGCAATTCGCGCGCCTCCAGCTCCAGCGCCCATCCGTGCGCTCCGACATCCTCGCCGCCGCTGGCTACGGTCCACGCGTCGGCACCGGCTCCGCACACCGCAAGGGGGCGATCAGCCGCGAGGTGGGCGACCGCATCGTCGCCGAGGCCATGGAACTCGTCGGACTCGACCCCGCCCTGGCCTCGCGCGGCATCGACGACCTCTCCGGAGGACAGATGCGCCGCGTCGCCCTCGCCGGCCTGCTCGCCTCCCACCCGAGTGTCCTTATTCTCGACGAACCCATGGCGGGACTCGACGCGGCCTCGCGCGACCTGCTCATCTCAGTCCTGGCCGAGCGGCGCCGCGCGGGCCTGTCCATCCTCGTCATCTCTCACGACCTCGAGGGCATGGACTCCCTGTGCGACACCCACGGCCACCTTGCCGAGGGGGTGCTCTCATGATCGAACCCCACTCCGCCTGCGGGGCGACCGGTCCCGGCGGCGGCGCCAGCGAGGGCCGATTCTCGAGGACCCCTCCCGGCCTCGGCGAGGAAACCCCGCGCGCGAAGCCGAGGCGCGGCTCTGGCTTCACCCTGCCTCGGCCCCTGCCCTGGGCGACGCCGCTGTCGCGCGCCTGGCCCGGCACCCTCATCGCCTGCTGGACCGTGCTCACCACCTGCGTGATCCTCTCGCCGCGCTGGTCGACGCTTGCGATCGTCGGTGGCCTCATCCTCGTTGCGTCGCTGATTATCCGCCTGCCTCTCAGCGTTGCGCCGCGTCCACCCCTGTGGATGATCTCCGGATTTATTGGCGGCTGTATCGGCGCGTGGCTGGGCGATGGACTCGAGCTGTTCCTGCGAGTCTCCACCCTGGCGCTCGTCGTCCTGTGGGGTTCGGGCCTCATTGCGTGGGTGACGCCGACTGCGGCGCTCGCGGCCGCGCTGCGTTTCTTCCTCACCCCGCTGCGGCTCCTGGGAGTGCCAGTCGATCAGTGGTCGCTCGTCATGGCCTCCGCCCTGCGAGGCCTGCCGATGCTGCGCGACCAGGCGCAGGCGGTGCTCGATACCGCCAAGCTGCGCCTTGGTCAGGATGTGGCCACCCTGTCGCTGCGCGGCTACGCGCGTCTGAGCGTTGATGTCATCACCGCGATCCTGTCCGCTACGTCGCGCGGTGCCGCCGAAACCGGGCGGGCCATGTCCATGCGGGGAGCCATCGAGGCGCATGATGGCGCGGTCCGTGGCGCGCGCGTGCGGCTCGGCTGGGCGGATGTCGCTGTCATCGCTGCTAGCCTGTTGGGTGTCGCAGGCATCGTTGCGTGCAGGTTGATGCTGTAGCTTGCCGCTGTTGTTTTCGTTGAGATTGCAGCGTTGTGTGGGTGGAGTGTGGCTTCTTGTGCCCTGGGTCATACGGTGTTGATTTGACGTGGGGGGTGTGATGCCCCTATTCTTTCTGGGTACGCGCGAGTGGCGGAATAGGCAGACGCGCACGGTTCAGGTCCGTGTTCCAGTGATGGAGTGGGGGTTCAACTCCCCCCTCGCGCACGATGAAACCGCAGATCCTTCGGGGTCTGCGGTTTTTGTTCTGTAGGGTTGTTGCTTGTGACCCCACGGGTGTTCCGGGCGTCGCAGCCTGGCCCTCCGCTCCCGGGTTATAGGACACTACGTGTTGCTGGAAGGGTGACTTTTCGGCTTATTGGTGCG
>JAHYYD010000030.1 GCA_019425105.1 Actinomycetota bacterium | reverse complement strand
GACGTGCCCGTCAAGGCCAACATCAAGCAGCAGCTGGACATCTTCTCCAACCCCAACACCTGGTACATGACCATCCTCTACGTCATGACCTTCGGCCTGTTCTCCGGTTTCTCCGCCGTCTTCGGCCTGCTCATCAACAACCAGTTCGGCGCTTCCTCCCCCCTCGAGCTGGGCGTCAAGGGCGCGACCTTCGCCTTCCTTGGCCCCCTCATCGGCTCGGTCATCCGCATGTCCTGGGGCATCTTCTGCGACCGCATGGGCGGCGCCATCTGGACCTTCATCTCCGGCGTCGGCATGGCCATCACCCTGGGCGGTGTCGCCTGGGTGCTGACCAACCCCACCGGTTGGACCGACTTCTACATCTTCATGGCGCTCATGCTCACCATGTTCCTGTTCTCCGGCTTCGGTAACGCCGGTACCTTCAAGCAGATGCCGATGATCATGCCGGCCCGCCAGGCTGGCGGCGCCATCGGCTTCACCTCGGCGATCGCGTCCCTCGGCCCCTTCCTGGTCGGCGTCGCGCTCTCCGCCATCAGCGCCCCGGTCTTCTTCGCGGGCTGCGCTATCTTCTGCGCCCTGTGCTCGGTCCTGTGCTGGATCATGTACGCGCGCAAGAACGCCCCGTTCCCCGGCTGATCCACCCGGCACTGCGCGGTGCCAACGGACCTGCCACTGCCTCGTCAATCGACTCTTAGGAGCACCCCATGACGAATCTCGAATCCGACATGACCTTCCCGACCTACGGCGGCGAGGTCAAGCCCGCAACCGGCGCGACCCTGTTCGCGCTCGGCTCGTGGCTGCGTCGCGGCAAGGCGTCCGCCGACGCGCGCCAGCTCTTCCTTGACGGCGGCCGCGAAGGCGACTCCTTCTACCGCGAGCGCTGGAGCTACGACAAGATCGTGCGCTCCACCCATGGCGTGAACTGCACGGGCTCGTGCTCGTGGAAGATCTACGTCAAGGACGGCGTCATCACCTGGGAAACCCAGCAGACTGACTACCCGTCGACCGGCGCGGACATGCCCGAGTACGAGCCCCGCGGCTGCCCGCGTGGCGCGGCGTTCTCGTGGTACGAGTACTCGCCGACCCGCATCAAGTACCCCTACGTGCGCGGCGTCCTCCTCGACATGTTTCGCGAGGCCAAGAAGCGCCTCGGCGATCCGGTCGACGCGTGGGCCGAGGTCGTTGAGGACCCGGAGAAGGCGCGTGCCTACAAGTCGCAGCGTGGCCGCGGCGGCATGGTCCGCGTGTCCTGGGAAGAGGCGATGGAGATCGTCGCCTCCGCCTACGTGCACACGATCAAGCAGTACGGCCCGGACCGCATCGCCGGCTTCTCGGTGATCCCCGCCATGTCGATGATCTCCTACGGTGCGGGCGCCCGCTTCCACGAGCTCATCGGCGGCACCATGCTGTCCTTCTACGACTGGTACGCGGACCTCCCGCCGGCCTCCCCGCAGGTCTTCGGCGACCAGACCGACGTGCCCGAGGCCGGCGACTGGTTCAACTCGCAGTACCTCATCATGTGGGGCACCAACCTGCCGCTGACCCGTACCCCCGACGCCCACTTCATGGCCGAGGCCCGCTACCACGGCCAGAAGGTCGTCGTCGTGTCCCCAGACTTCGCGGACAACACGAAGTTCGCGGACGACTGGTTGCGCGTCCAGCCCGGCACGGACGGCGCCCTGGCCCAGGCCATGGGTCACGTCATCCTCAAGGAATTCCACGTCGGCAAGCGCGAGCCCATGTTCCTCGATTACATGAAGCGCTACACCGACGGCCCGTTCCTGGTGGAGATCGGCGAGGTCGGCGAGGGTGCCCACGAGGGCGTCGCCCCGACGACGCTGGTACCCGGCAAGTTCCTCACGGCCGCCAAGATGCCCGAGGGCACGACCGAGCGCACCGAGAACAACGAGTTCCGTCCCCTCGTTATCGAGGCCGACGGCACGGTCAAGGACCCGGGTGGCACGCTCGCCGATCGCTTCGGCGAGGAGGGCGCAGGCCACTGGAACCTCAACCTCGAGGGTGTCGAGCCGGTCATGTCCATCATGGACACGAACGAGTGGGAGGGCGTCGAGATCGCTCTGCCGCGCTTCGACCTGCCGGCAGCTGACGGTCAGGCCTCGGTCGGTGGCGGCTACGTGAAGCGTGGCGTGCCCGCGCGCCGCGTCAACGGCCGCCTCGTGACGACCGTGTACGACATCATGCTGGCCCACTACGCGGTTGAGCGCGAGGGCCTGCCGGGCCAGTGGCCCACCGACTACATGGACGCCTCCACGCCGGGCACCCCCGCGTGGCAGGAGGAGTTCACCTCGGTTCCCGCCGGAGCCGCCATCAAGATCGGTCGCGAGTTCGCGCAGAACGCGGTCGAGACGCAGGGCCGTTCCATGATCCTCATGGGCGCTGGCACGAACCACTACTACCACTCCGACCAGATGTACCGGACGTTCCTGGCCCTCACGGAAATGTGTGGCACCCAGGGCCGCAACGGTGGCGGTTGGGCCCACTACGTGGGTCAGGAGAAGGTCCGCCCGATCATGGGCTGGGGCTCCTTCACCTTCGCCCTGGACTGGGCGCGCCCGCCGCGCCAGATGATCTCCACCGGCTGGTACTACATGACCACCGACCAGTGGCGCTACGACGGGGCCCCGGCCTCGGCGATGGCGAACCCGATCAAGTCCTCGCACCTGGACGGCAAGCAGCTGGTCGACACGCTCGTCGAGTCGGTGCAGCGCGGCTGGATGCCCTGCTACCCGACGTTCTCCAAGGGCTCGACCCAGCTGGGCCGCGAGGCCGCCGAGGCCGGCATGGCCCCCGCGGAATACGTGTCCCAGGAGCTGCGCGAGGGCCGCCTCCAGTTCGCGATCGAGGACCCGGACGCCCACCACAACGTCCCGAAGATCCTCGCGAACTGGCGCACGAACCTGCTCGGATCGTCCGCGAAGGGCACCGAGTTCTTCCTGCGCCACATGCTGGGCACCGGCAACGAGGTCAACGCGCAGGAGCTGGAAGAGGGCAACCGTCCCGCGACCGTCAACTGGCGCGACGCTCACCCCGGCAAGCTCGACCTCATGTGGGTCGCGGACTTCCGTAACACCTCGACGACCCTGCACTCCGACGTCGTGCTGCCGGCCGCCACGTGGTACGAGAAGCACGACCTGTCCTCCACGGACATGCACCCCTTCATGCACTGCTTCGACGAGGCCGTGAACCCGCCGTGGGAGGCGCGCACCGACTTCGAGGTGTTCCAGACGCTGGCGCACCTCGTGGGACGCCTGGCCGCCGACCACCTGGGGACGCAGACGGACGTCGTCGCCGTCCCGCTGGGTCACGACTCCCCGGACGCCATGACCATGGCGAGCGGCGTCGTCCCCGAGCAGACGTGGACGCCCGGCAAGACCATGCCGAAGCTGGTCCCGATCGAGCGTGACTACACGCAGGTCGGCTACAAGTTCGACCGCATGGGTCCGCTCTTGGAAAAGGCTGGCCTGGCTGCCAAGGGCGTCGCGTTCAACGTCCAGGAGGCTTTCAAGGAACTCGGCGACCTCAACGGCCGCGCCCCCATGGACGGCAACGCCGGCGAGGGTGCGCCCCTGTGTGACACCGCGATCAAGGCGGCGAACATGGCGCTGCGCTTCTCGGGAACCACGAACGGCTCGCTGGCCGTTCAGGGCTTCCGCACGCTGGAAAAGCGCGTCGGTAACGAGATGGCGTTCCTGGCTGAGGGTGACGAGGAAAAGAAGATCACCTACCAGGACACCGTCTTGCAGCCGCGGTCCGTCATCACCAGCCCCGAGTGGTCGGGCTCCGAGCACGGCGGACGCCGCTACAGCGCCTTCGTGCAGAACGTCGAGTGCCGCAAGCCGTGGCACACGCTCACGGGCCGCCCGCAGTTCTACGTCGACCACGACTGGATGATGGACATGGGCGAGTCCCTGCCGATCTTCCGTCCGCCGCTCGACCTGGCGCACATCTACGGTGAGCGCCCCGTCGGCGATCACCGTCCCGGTCAGCCGGGTCAGGCCGAGGTCGCGGTGCGCTACCTGACGATCCACAACAAGTGGGCCATCCACTCCCAGTACTACGACAACCCGTACATGCTGACGCTGGGTCGTGGTGGCCAGACGGTGTGGATGAGCCCGGCCGATGCTGAGAAGATCGGCGTGCGCGACAACGAGTGGATCGAGGCGAAGAACCGTAACGGTACCGTGTCGGCTCGCGCTGTTGTCTCCCACCGCATCCCGGAGGGCACGGTGTTCATGCACCACGCCCAGGATCGCCAGATCAACACCCCGCTGAACGAGGAGTCCGGCAAGCGCGGCGGTACGCACAACTCGCTGACACGAATCTTTATTAAGCCGACCCACCTGGCCGGCGGATACGCGCAGTTCGCCTACGCGTTCAACTACTACGGTCCCACCGGCAATAACCGCGACGAGGTCACGGTTATCCGCCGCCGCTCCCAGGAGGTGCAGTTCTGATGAAGGTCATGGCTCAGATCGCGATGGTGATGAACCTCGACAAGTGCATCGGCTGCCACACCTGTTCCGTCACCTGTAAGCAGGTGTGGACGAACCGTGAGGGCACCGAGTACATCTGGTTCAACAACGTCGAAACCCGTCCCGGCGTGGGCTACCCCCGCGGCTGGGAGGACCAGAAGAAGTGGAAGGGCGGCTGGAAGCGTACCGCCACGGGCCGCCTCGTTCCCCGTCAGGGCGGACGCGTCGCCTCGCTCGCGAAGATCTTCGCGAACCCGACGCAGCCGACCATGAAGGACTACTACGAGCCGTGGACGTACGAGTACGACAAGCTGCTCCAGGCGCCCGCGAACTCCCGCGCGATCCCGACGGCCCGCGCGAAGTCCGCGATCACGGGCGAGCACATCGACAAGCCCGAGTGGGGCCCGAACTGGGACGATGACCTCGGCGGCTCCATGGAGACCCTGGATCAGGACCCGGTCCTGCACCAGATGAACCTCCAGGTCGCGAAGACCATCGAGGACGCGTACATGTTCTACCTGCCTCGCATCTGCGAGCACTGCCTGAACCCGACCTGCGTGTCGGCGTGTCCCTCGGGCGCGATGTACAAGCGCACAGAGGACGGCATCGTCCTGGTCGACCAGGACCAGTGCCGCGGCTGGCGCATGTGCGTGTCGGCCTGCCCCTACAAGAAGGTCTACTTCAACCACAACACGGGCAAGGCCGAGAAGTGCACGCTGTGCTACCCGCGCCTCGAGGTCGGCCAGCCGACCATCTGCTCGGAGACCTGCGTGGGCCGCCTGCGTTACCTGGGCGTGCTGCTCTACGACGCGGACCGCGTCACCTGGGCCGCTTCCCAGGAGGACGAGCGTGACCTGTACCGGGCCCAGCGCGAGATCCTGCTCGACCCGAACGACCCGCAGGTGGTCGCCCAGGCTCAGGCCAACGGCGTTCCCCACTCGTGGATCACGGCCGCCCAGCAGTCCCCGATCTGGAAGCTCATCACCGAGTACGAGGTCGCCCTGCCGCTGCACCCCGAGTTCCGCACCCTGCCGATGGTCTGGTACGTGCCGCCGCTGTCCCCGGTCGTCGACCAGGTGACGGCGTCCGGCAGCGACGGCGAGGACCACAAGGTTCTGCTGTCCGCCATCTCGCAGATGCGTATCCCGCTGGAGTACCTGGCCGGCCTGTTCACGGCCGGAGACACGGCTCCCGTGGAGCTGGCGCTGCGTCGCCTCGCCGCGATGCGCTCCTACATGCGCGACGTCTTCGTCGACAACCCGACGAACGAGGAGATCCCGGCCTCCGTGGGCATGACCCCGGAGAAGGTTAAGGAGATGTACCGACTGCTGTCGATCGCCAAGTACGACGACCGCTTCGTCATCCCGACCGCCCACCCCGAGATGCCGCGCGGCATCAAGGAGCTCGAGGGCTGCCCGGTGTCCTACGACGTCGAGGCCTTCCACGGCCTGGCCCCCGCCACGTCGAACCGCCCGATGGGTGGCTCGTCGCCGGAGGGACGCCAGATGCTCCCCCTTGAGGTCGTTCGATGAGTACTTTCGTCGGCATTCCGCGTATTCCTACGGCCGCTCCGGAAACGGAGATGGATCCGCAGGACGCGCGCGGCGTGCGCATGGCGGTCTCGGTCCTCCTGGACTACCCGGGGGATGACTTCGAGACCAAGCTGAACGCCGTCGAGGAGGCTCTGGCGGACCTGCCGGAGTCGGCCTCGTCGGCCCTGGCCTCGTTCGTGAGCTACGCTCGCGCCGCGGGCCTGCGCGCCATGCAGACCACCTACGTGGAGACGTTCGACCAGCGCCGCCGCTGCGCGCTCGGCCTGACGTACTACACGCACGGCGACACCCGTGGACGCGGCCAGGCCATCCTGGCGTTCAAGGAGGTGCTGCGCCGAGCCGGCTTCGAGATGGACCGCGAGGAGCTGCCCGACCACCTGCCGGTGGTCCTGGAGTTCGCGGCCTTCGACGAGACGGGCACGGCCGAGGGCCTGCTGCGCTCGAACCGCGAGGGCATCGAGGTGATCCGCACGGCGCTGCGCGCCGCGGACTCCCCGTACGCGCCGCTGCTGGATGCGCTGGTCGCGACGCTGCCCGAGCCGGACGAAAAGACCATTGAGGGCTTCCGTAAGCTCATTAGCCAGGGGCCACCCACCGAGCTGGTGGGTGTGGGCGATCTGTCTGCCACGCCCTCCCCGACTTCCGAAACAACGATGGGACGGTAACGTTCATGGAATCCGCACTTTTGCATGCCGCGTCTGCAGCCGAGACGCAGTCGCTGTCCTTCCTGGACATTGCCCTGTGGGTGGTCCTGCCCTACGTGTCCTTCGCGATCCTCATCGTGGGCCTCGCGTGGCGCTACAAGACGGACCAGTACGGCTGGACGTCTCGTTCCTCGCAGTGGAATGAGCCGACCATCCTGCGCTGGGCGTCGCCGCTGTTCCACTTCGGTGTCCTCTTCGTGTTCATGGGCCACATCCTCGGCCTCGTGATCCCGAAGACGTGGACCGAGGCGGCCGGCGTGCCCCAGCACGTCTACCACCTGATGGCGACGATCCCCGGTACGATCGCCGGAATCATGACGATCGTCGGCCTCGCGATGCTGATCTACCGCCGCCTCGTGTACAAGTCGGTGCGCGTGGCGACGACCCGCATGGATATCGTCACCTACGTCATGCTGACCATCCCGGTGCTCCTGGGCGGCGCGGCGACGCTGCTCAACCAGGTGCTCGGCGGGCACGAGGGCTACGACTACCGCGAGACGATCTCCGTGTGGTTCCGGTCGATCTTCTACCTGCACCCGCAGGCGCACCTGATGGCCGACGTGCCCCTCAGCTTCAAGCTGCACATCGTCGCCGGTCTGCTGCTCTTCTGCGTGTGGCCGTTCACCCGCCTCGTGCACGCGGTGAGCGCGCCGGTCGGCTACGTGGCGCGTCCCCCGGTGGTCTACCGTGCGCGCGACGAGCGCCGCGAGCACCAGTTGACGCGAGGCGGCATGTCGGACTGATCGATAGTCGGTGCCCGCCGTGGTCCTGCCGAAGGGGCGAGGCCGTGGCCGGGTGATCGGCGGGACCGGGGGCGGGCGAGAGCTCGCCCCCGAGTCTTTATTCTCGCCGAGCGTCTTTATCGTGGGGTGCGCGGTGTCACCTGTGTGAATAGATGAGAAGACCCCGCGTAATGAGACCAGTCGGTGGTATTGGCCGTGCGGAGCGGCTTGTATGCTGGGTAGAATAAAGAGCACTTTGTAAGTAACGTAACAGGTCTAAAGCCGTTTGGTGATGCTCGTCATGCGCATTTCCGCTGATTATGAGGGAGAGAGGACTATCGATGAATGACACCTCCCGTTCTCGGCCCCTGGCTGAAACACTCGCCGCGATGGCTGCCCTGACCCCCGCGCAGCACGCTCTCCTGGAGCGCATTTCGCACCATGCGAGCCCCGTCACTGTCGCAGAACTGGCCCAGGAGGCCGGCTTGCACGTGTCGAGCGTGCGCGAGACCCTCGAGGGCTTATTCTCGCTCGGCCTGGTCGAGAAGCAGCAGCTTCCCTCCTCGGGGCGAGGCCGTCCCGCGCTCGGCTATTCGACGACGACCCCGGCGGATCCGTCGTTTGCGGCGCAGATGCTCCATCAACTGACGTCGTCCCTGCTGGCCTGGTTGCGTGCTGATGCGGCGGATCCCGCTGCGTCCGTGCGTGAGATCGGCTCGCGGTGGGCGGATGCGGCCCTCGTGACGATGGAGGTACCGGATCATAGTCACGCGCCGAGTCGCCGTCCGGTGCGCGACACCTTCAATATTGCGGCTCACCTGGGCAAGGTGCGCCTGTTCATGAACGCGATGGGCTTCGCCTCGATCCCCCACGAGACAGACCCGATGGCGGTCGTGCTGACGGCGTGCCCCTTTACCGAGCCCGGCGCGCCGGATGATCTGGCGCTGGAGCTTCGCCGCGGCATCGTCGAGCGCGTGTTCGAGCGTACGGCGACCGGATTTGCCACGTGGTCACTTGATGTCGATCCGATGGATCCGCTGCGTATGACGATCTACATTCGTTCGCTGAATGAGGCAAACCCGAAGCCCCTGTCGACGACGCTGCACTTCTTCGGTGGCGCCGCTGAGGCTGCCGGTGGTTACGTCCGCGAAGTGCCCTCCTCTGAGACGCCGGAAACGCTCGGTGAGCTCCTTGAACAGCTGAGCGCGGAGAGCCCCGAGCTGGCCCGTATCCTGAGTGTGTCGAGCTACCTGGTGAACGAGCGCTCGGCCCGCCCGGATAGCGAGCTCGCGCCGGGTGCACGCGTTGACGTGCTGCCCCCCTTCGCTGGAGGGTGAGATTTACTAATCATTTGTGTGGGGCGGTCAGGGTTGTAAGACAATCCTGACCGCTTCATCGTAGGATGTGGATATAGCCTCTCCCATCATTGGAGGATCCCATGTCCGCAGAGATTGCAACCGGTATTACCGAGGACCCCCTGGATGCGGCTGCGCTGATCAACAGTGCCCGCCGTGACACCTGTGGTGCCGTCGCGTCTTTCATTGGCGTGGTGCGTAATCATGACGGAGGCGAGAGCGTGGATGCGATCGAGTACTCGTCGCACCCGTCATCCCCGCAGATTCTGCGGGAAATTGTCTCGGAAATGAGGGATCGTCCCGGCGTTCATTGCATTGTGGCGTGGCATCGCGTGGGCCGTCTGGAGATCGGTGACGATGCGATGGTTGTGGCCGTTGCGGCGGAGCATCGCGCGCAGGCGTTCCGCGCGGTGGAGACGATCGTCGAGGACGTGAAGGCGAAGCTGCCGATCTGGAAGAAGCAGGAGCTGTCCGACGGCTCTCATAACTGGTCGGGGCTGTGAGATGACGATCGGCGACCCCTATTCGCGCCAGAGCGCCGTTTCGGGCCGCTCGGTTGCGCTGCCGCTCATCAATCAGCCTGTCCCGTACGAGGCCGGGGACCCCGCGCTGGAGCGTTTCCGTCGTAACTGGTTGGTCTCGGGTATCGGCGAGGCCGGTCAGGCGCGTCTGGCTGCCTCGCGCGTGCTCGTGGTGGGTGCGGGTGGCCTCGGCTCGCCCGTCCTCCTGTACCTGACGGCGGCCGGGATCGGCACGATCGGCATCTGTGACTCCGACGTTGTTGAGGTCTCGAACCTGCAGCGTCAGCTCCTGCACGGCGAGGGTGACGTGGGGGATCCGAAGCCGGATTCGGCCGTGCGTCACCTGACCGGGCTGAACTCGTCGGTGCATTTTGAGCGCTTTGGGCACGTGACCCGGCAGTGGCTGGATGAGCACGGCCGCGATTGGGACTTGATCGTGGAGTGCACGGATAACTTCGACGCGAAGTACCTGGTGGCGGACTACTGCGCGGATTCGGGCGTGCCGCTCGTGTGGGGCACGGTCGTGTCCATGGCCTTCCAGGTGAGTGTCTTCTGGTCCCAGGCACCGGCCCCCGTGCCGTCGCTGACGCTGCGTAGCCTGCACCCGGTCCAGCCTGCTCCCGGGACGACGCCGGCCTCGCCGAAGGTGGGCGTGCTCGGTCCCGTCGTCGGCCAGGCGGGCACCGCCATGGCGACGGAGGTCATCAAGGTGCTGGTGGGCTTCGGTGAGCCGCTCATCGGGCGCGTCCTCATGATGGATGCGGCGACGCAGCGTGCTGACGTGCTGACTTTCGCCCCGTGGGAGTGAACCCCGTGGCCCCGCGCGCTGACGTGGCGGCGATCGTCGTCGGCGGAGGCGGAGGCGAGCGCCTGGGAGGCGTCTCGAAGCCCGACCTGACGCTGGGTGGCGTTCGCCTGATCGACCGCGTGTGCGGGGTTTTGGTGGAGGCGTGCGGTGCGGGATGCGTGGCCGTCGTGCCGCCGAGCGTGCGCGTCCCGGAAGGGGTTATGCGTACGCTCGAGGATCCGCCGAACGGAGGGCCGCTGGCGGGCATCGACGCGGGCTTGCGCGCGCTGGGCATCGACGACGACGTTCTGGTTGTTGTGGTCTCCGTCGACGCGCCCGGCGTGGCGGGCTCTGTGCCCGCCCTCCTGGATCCTCCTTTGGGGCCGGATAGTGAGGGGCGCATTGCGGTCGGCGGCGACCCCCAGCCTTTCGATCAGTACCTGATGGGCGTCTACCGCGCGGGGGCGCTGCGCCGCATTCTCGACGAGGCCGTGGCTGCCCTCGGGTCCGTTCGCGGCGTGGGGGTGCGTCGGGTGCTGCGCGCGCTCGCGCTCGAGCGGGTGAGCGTCGACGCTGACGTCTGCCGGGACATCGATACCCCCGAGGATGTGGCCTGGTGGCAGGATCTCCTCGGCAAATGATTTGTAAGTAATGCCACAGAGGGTATAGGTTGGGAGGGTCAGTGTCTCACGGCTCACTCCCATCAAGGTGCCCTCATGAAACTTCGTCACGGACAACTGTGGCGGCGGCTCGGACCCGCCGTATTGTCAGGAATTCTCATCGCAAGTCTCGCTCCCTCCACTATCGCCGCGCCAATAGACGGTCAGGACATGCATAGCGACGCGGAGTCCGCCGACCTCGACCTGTCACGCTCGGACGCCGGGGTGGCCGATCCGGCTGACTCCCAGGACCGTGCGGCCTCGGACGGCGCTGACGCCTCCGACTCCACCGAGTCCGCCGACGCAGCCACGGCCTCGTCCCAGGAGGAAAGCGCCGACGTCCAGACCTACGTCTATCCCGGGACCTCTGGACCGACCCGCGTTCACGTCATCTCCACCCAGGGGTCGGACGCAATCCTGCTCGAATCCAAGGGAGTATTCGGCATGATCGACGGAGGCGAGGGGCAAGGTGCGCCCGATGGATCCGATCCTCGCTACCCCCTGCGACCGGGGACCACCCCGGCGTCCAAGGGGGATACGCAGCGGATCCTGGACTACATGTCATCCCAGGGGGTGACCTCCTCGAACCTGGCTTTCTACCTGGGTACCCACCCTCACTCCGATCATATCGATAATGCGGACGACATCATCTACCGCTTCCATCCGCGGGTTATCTTCAGCCCGGAATACTCCGACGCCTGGATCTCAAACCCGAATGCGCTCTGGGACAATCAGTGGGTCTATGACCGCATGATTGCCGCCGCCTCCTGGGCACAGCGCAGCTACGGCGCGCAGATCGTCCAACACGTACGGAACTACGACACGCACGTGCAGCTCGGTGACATGGACGTTCAGCTCATTCCCTTTGATCCCCAGGAGTCCTATCAGCGTCACCCCATTCGCGATGCGAACCTGCTCGGCTGGGGAAGTGTCGTCTCGGCCTTCGGGCACCGCGCGTTCCTCGCCGCCGACCTCGAAATCGAGGGGGACCTCGAGGATCGGATAGCGGCCGTCGTCGGACACGTCGACATGCTCAAGGCGGGGCATCACGGGCTCGCGACCTCGAACTCAGAGTCGTTCATGGCCGCCCTCTCGCCCTCGATGATCATCCAGACCAACCCCGAATGGGTGACCCCGGACCGCCTGACCACATCGGTCACTGTCAGCGGCACCGCGTCATGGGCGCCAACCGCCGACCTGTGGGACAGGGCTCGCATTCCCGCCGTGGTGGGGACCTTCACCGAATCGGGCATCAGCTACAACGACCTGTCTGCCGCTTCGTGGGGGCATGAGTATTACCAGGGCGTCACGCCGCGGGCGTGGTGGTTCCAGGGCGCGCGCCCCCAGTCGACGTACGGCTGGTGGAAGGGCTGGTCAGGCAACTGGTACTTCTTTGCGGATCACCCCTATTGTGCGACGAGCCAGTGGGTGAACGATCGCGGCACCTGGTACTGGATGGATTCCACCGGTGCCATGGCGACAGGATGGATCTACGACGGAAGCTCCCGATACTACCTCGACGACAAGGGGAATCCGACCGCACAGGGGTGGCAGCGCGTCGATGGGAACTGGCATTATTTCGTCGACGGTCGTGCGTCAACCGGATGGTTCGCCGACCGCGGGACCTGGTATCGCCTGGACGAGTCAACCGGCGTGATGCTCACAGGCTGGCAGAAGGTCGACGGACGCTGGTACTACATGCGTTCCTCTGGCGCTGTGGTGACGGGCTGGCAGAGTATCGACGGCACCTGGTACTACTTCGACGGTGCGGGCACGATGGCAACCGGGTGGATCCAGGACGGTGGCTCCTGGTACTACATGAACGAATCCGGGAAGATGGTCTCAGGCTGGCTGCGCGATGGTGACGCCTGGTACTACATGCAGCCTTCGGGTGCGATGACTGTCGGTTGGCAGAGCGCGGGTGGGTCCTGGTATTACTTCCACGACTCGGGCGTCATGGCCACCGGGTGGATCCAGGACGGTGGTTCCTGGTACTACATGAACGAGACGGGTGCCATGGTCACCGGTACGCAGGTTATTGATGGCCGACGCGCGACCTTCACGGCCTCGGGTCGCTGGACCGGCTACGCCTCCTGATCGATGCCTCCCGACCGAGGCCTCGTCCCTGATCGTCGGCATGGTTCCCCACAAATGTCGCATGCAATTCCCATGTCAACCTTTCGAACTTTGAAATGGGAATGTTGGTATTTCAACGTTTTCTCGATACCTAAGAAAACTTAGGAGAGCCAAATTGCATGCGACATTGAGAGAGGGGGAGAGGGGGAGGGGGACGGAGATAAGGGCTAGCGCTGTTCGTCGAGCTGGTGGAAGATCGCTCCCAGCAGCGGCGTGACCACCTCGAGGGTGTCCAGCGCGCCGCCGCGCGAGCCGGGGGAGGAGACGACGAGGGCCCCCGACGAGTCCCGCGCCGTCACGCCGACGACCTCCCGAGACAAGCCCGACAGTGGGGTGTTGGCGAGGCCGTGGGCGCGGATCTGCTCGGCGATGCCCGGGATCTCGACCTCGATAATCGAGCGGACGACCTCAGGCGCGTAGTTGCCCACGCCGAAGCCCGAGCCGCCCAGAACCAGGACGAAGCGCGCGCCGGCCTCGAGCGCGTCGCGGATCTCCGTCTCGAGGATATCGGCGCTCTCGGGGATCGCCGCGACCGTCACCGGGCCGAGGCCCGCCTCTGCCAGTGCGGCAGTGCAGGCGGGGGTCGCCCGATCCTCCTTCGTGCCGCGCTGAATGCGGTCGGAATAGGTGATGACGTGGGCGCTGATCTGGCTCAGGTCGTAGTCGACGGGCTTGGGCATGGTGTCCTCCGGGGTGTGGTGACGTGCTGGTGACTGTGATCCTAGTCCCTCCTTCGTGTCAAGGTGGGGTGGGGAGGGGTGTGGGTATGACGGCGATTTTGTGAGCGTCTCGGCCGAGGCAAACGAGGCCTGTGTGGGGCCTATCGCGTCCAGTCATCGTCGAGTGTGTGGAGTTGCTGCCGATCGTCCGTATTTACTATGGGTGAAAACAAGTTAAATAGAGATCTTCATTTCGCTGAAATGAGGGGAAAAAGTAACGATTCGGGGACATGTTCGCGCAAGCATTGCGCGCCTCATATGCCCTTGTTAGATTTAATTCGTTCCATTCCCTCATAAAAGGAGAGACGAGTGCGCTCCCTTCGCATCCTTCCCGTCCTCGGCGCAGCGGTCCTGGCCCTCGCCGCCTGCACCTCCGGCTCCCCCGCCACCGACTCCACGGCCTCGTCCGAGGCAACCCAGCCCGCCGCCGAGACCACCGTCCTCAACGTCTACGCCGCCGCCTCGCTGACCGAGACCTTCGGCGAGCTCGAGAAGACCTTCGAGGCCGCCAACCCCGGCGTGGACGTGCGCTTCAACTTCGCGGGCTCCCAGGACCTCGTGACCCAGCTCGGCGAAGGCGCGGACGTTGACGTCCTGGCCACCGCCAACGAGTCCACCATGAAGAAGGCCGCCGACGCCTCCCAGGTCGACGCGCAGACCATCTTCGTCACCAACACCCTCACCCTCATCACGACGCCCGGCAACCCCGCCGGCATCACCGGCCTCGACTCCTCGCTCGACGGCGCCAAGCTGGTCATCTGCGCGCCCGAGGTCCCCTGCGGCAAGCTCACCAAGACCCTCACCGAGAAGCT
>JAHYYD010000003.1 GCA_019425105.1 Actinomycetota bacterium | reverse complement strand
AGCCATAGGACAACCATGGCGAAACCGGTCATTGCAAAGAATGACACCGCGTACTGCACGGACGCGAGAGATGCGAGAAGCGGATGATCTGTCAGCCAGGAGTTCGCTGAGCCTTCAATAAACAATCCGAAGCGGGATTCAAAGGCTGCAACGTCGTGCGCGTGGGCGACGGCGACGGGCTCAGGAGCCTTGGCGAGACACGACAGAATCGGATACGACAGGCAGGCCAGCGCGAGCATGATGGTCTCGCGGATGGCAGGGGGGCGCTGCGCGCGCACGTCATGATCTGTCGTCATGGGTGTAACTGTACCGCGTGGTCGGAGAGCGGTCGATAAAGAAAAACGGACATAATGTACATTATCGGATCGTGGGGTGGGGTTGGGACGAGGCCGTGGGAGCGTTCCGCTTGACGTGTCAGATAGAATGGACCCGTTTCGTTCTTTTGTTCAGGAGGCTGTTATGGCTGACCGCGCACTGCGTGGCATGCAGATCGGTGCGAAGTCCCTCGAATCCGAGGACGGCGTTGTTTTCGCCGACCGTTTCATCGCTCGTTACGTGTGCCCCAACGGTCACGAGTTCGAGGTGACGCTCTCCAGCGAGGCGACGGCTCCCGCAACCTGGGAATGCAAGTGTGGCCAGCAGGCTGATCTGATCGGTGAGACCGTCGAGGACGAGGACAACAAGCCCGTCAAGCCCCAGCGTACGCACTGGGACATGCTGCTTGAACGTCGCTCCATCGAAGAGCTCGAGGTCGTACTTTCCGAGCAGCTCACCGCTTACCGCGAGGGGCGTCTGCGTCCTGAGGGTTCGTACCGTAAGGGCTGATTACTGCGAGAACGCTCGACGGGCGGCTTGGGTCAGGCGACCCAGGCCGCCTTTCGTTACCATGACGAGTTCCTCGACGAAGATCGACGAATCAAGCTTCGATTCGCCGGCGATGCGTTCGTCAAAGGTGATGGGTACTTCGGCGATCACCGCTCCCAGAGACCGTTCGAGTTCGGTCATTTCGACCTGGAATCCAAAGCCGGTCGTCGCTACCTGATCGAGTACGTCGTTGTCTCGCAGGAAGGCTGCGCGGTGCAGGCGCAGTCCCGCAGTTGCATCCTTCACCGGTGTTCCCAGGCAGAATCGGACATAATAATTCCCCGCCTTTGAGAGCGCGACGCGCTTGTGAGACCAACCGTTAATGCGTCCGCCCGGCACCCAGCGCGACCCAATGACGAGGTCGGGTCGATCGGGTCCAGCCATGCGCGTCAGTAGCTTCGGCAGATCCACTGGACGGTGCGATCCGTCGGCGTCCATCTGGAGTATGAACGGATATTCGTGCTCGATGCCCCAGCCCATGCCATCAACGTAGGCGGTGGCGAGCCCGGATTTCGCGGGTCGATGAAGGACATGGAGACGATCCTCGTGCGTGCAGCGAGAGTCAACCCACTCCCCTGTTCCATCCGGCGAGGAATCATCGACGATGAGGATGTGTGCGCGGGGTACATGTGACCAGATCTGCGTCAGGATCCCTGGAAGCGTCTCCATCTCGTTGTACGTCGGGATCACGATCAGGGTGTTGTCTCCCTGAGGAGACGGAACAAGGCGCTCAGGAATAGTCATGGATCACATTTTGCCGAAATTAGTCGTTCGATGCACGCCTGGCGCGCGCTCGTGCCCTTATTCCCTGCCCGATAACCGTCACGAGGGCGAAGAAGCTGGTGATGAGCGTCGCAACCATGACGGCATGTGGAATCTTCTCCCCCGCCTGCGCGGTCAGCGTCAGAGAGGAACGAAGCGGAATATCGGCGGTGAGCGTTGCTGCCTGCTCGGTATCTGTTTGCTCCAGGATGGAACCATCGGGACGAATAACGTAGGAATGGCCAGTCGTCGAGGCCTGGACGGCACTGCGCGAGTACTCCATCGCGCGCATGCGTAGGAGCTGCCCCTGCTGCGCGGATTCCCCAGAAGATTGGAAGTGATAGTTGTTTGATGGGACGACAATGGCTTGACCGCCACGAGTAACGCCGTCGCCGATCACCATGGGGTAGGCGGCCTCGAAACAGATGCCTACTGCGAGAGGAACAGCGCGTCCATCGCGCGCCTGCACCGTCATGACGGGTGGCTCCTCCCCCGCCTCCATGTCTCGACTTGATTGTGCGACTTCGGTCGCGAAGGACGCGATGAACTCACGCAGCGGGATGAATTCGCCGAAGGGGACAGGGACGTGTTTCGAGTAGCGGGCCGATTCTTCCAACCCCTGGCCCGGCTCCCAGATCGCGAGCCAGTTCTTGACGCGATCGCGTTCATTAAGGTTCGTGTAGCCGATCAGTACGGGTGCGTCGAGCGCGGAGGCAGCATGATCAACCGCCTGCCCGATTGCGGGGAACGCGACGGGATCACGGTCGACGGACCCCTCGCCCCAGATCGCCAGATCAAGCGGGTGATCAACCACGTCCGGTGAGCTCGCGAGCTCGAGGGAAGAGCGCACGTTCTTGCCGGTCACCTCGCCCTCGTGCTGGTAAGCCTGTGCGCCCGGCAGAGCGATGTCGCCTTGGACGACACCGATGCGTAGCATTCCGTTCTCTGCCTGGTTCGGCAGCGTGAGGGCGAGAGGCGCAACGTATGCGGCCGCGACGATGACGGCGAGCGCCGGCCGTGAAAACCAGTGCTCGCGAATCACCGATGCATCCCGAGCCGCGAATGCGCGGCGAACAAGGACGGCGAGGGCGACGACCACCGCGGTGATCACTGTCGTGCCGCCGTACGGGGCGAGGTGCCCGAGCGGAGAATCCACCTGAGGCAACGCCACGGAGCCCCACGGAAAACCTGACCACGGCCACCGGGAGCGCGCCGCGTCGACTCCAGCCCACGTAAGACCGAACAGCAGCGCCTGCATGATCGGGCCGCGCGCCCACGCCCATAGCTGTGTCCACCTCGCGAACAGCACCCAGGCCACCAGGAAAAGCGTCTGTACGAATGCAAGCACGAACCACGGCGGCGTCGTACCGACGGCGAGCGGAATCCAGTCGATGAGCGGAAGCCAGAAGCTCATGCCGAACACAAACGTGACAGTAAACGCCCGCGGTGCCCTGGCCTCGTCGATGCGCGAGATGTATAGCGCCAGTGCGGGCACAGACAGCCACCACCATCCGACCGGCTGAAATGATGCGTACAGCGCGAGGCCTGCGATCGCCGCGATGAGGGAGTCGCCGCATACGTGCGCAAACGAGGTGCGCTGCAAAATCTCCTGATGGCCCACAAGCCCTCCAGCATTCTAAATGGTCGACCAAGCCACGATACCGCGACCGATGCGGTCCTTCGCGGCCTCGGCTTTGCGCGTCAACTCACTGCTTGACGCAGCCGAGGCAATCTGGCCGAGGCAATCCATGACCTGGCGCATCCAGCGGACAAAGTCACCCGCTTGGATCGGCGTCGCATCGATAGCTGTCGCTAGCGTTGACCCGTGTGCCCAGGCGAGTGTCGCTGCCATGAGACCCGCATCCAGGTTCGGGGTGGGCTCACATCCGCATGCCTTCTCGACGCGATGCACGCGCTGGAGGATCGCCAGGCTTTCGTGCCAGGCCTCCTGAAGGCGAATACCTACCCCCGAGGGAGCGAGCTGCTGGGCATCGTCGTCACAGCGAGAATCGTAGACAAGCGCGGACACCATGGACGCCAGTTCCGCTTCGTCAAGCTCGTTCCAGGTGCCCTCATTCATCGACATGGCCACCACCAGGTCGCGCTCGCCGAAGATTCGCCGCAAACGCTGACCGGCATCGGTGACCTCGTCACCGACCAGGAAACCGAGGCGCTCGAGGACCGTGCAGACGCGGTCGAACTGGGCGGCAACGGATCCCGTCTGGGAGTCAATCGAAGAGCGAAGACGGTCGATCTCTCGTCCCAGGCGAGCCCACTGGGCACCTGCACGCGCATGCTCCTCACGGTGGGGGCAGCGGTGGACCGGGTGCTGGCGCATCGCAACGCGTAGCGCGGATACCGGGTCGGAGGCATCCGAATGCTCGGAGGGGACCTCATAGATACCCTGAGCGGCACCGGAACGCAGCTCACCGGCGATACGCGTCCGCTCCTTCGTGCGGCGCAGCGCAGAGCCTCCCGGGATGGACATGTGACCGACCACAGCGATCGCACCACGTACGTCTTCGGGAGCAAGGGCGCGCCACGTTGCATCCTCGCCAATGATCGATACCTCGACCCTGCCCGAGGCACTAGTGGCCTTTGCTCCAACGACGCACAGGCGCGACTTGCGGCCTCGCACGAGGGCGAGAACGTCTCCGGTGCGCACCTCGGACAGCACACGTCGAGACTTCTCGCGTGCTTCGTGCTTGCGCGCCCGAGCCCCCGACTTCTCCGCCTGACCGAGCTGGTCGCGCAGAGTCAGATACTCGCGCACATCACCGTGAGAACACGACAGGTCTTCCATCGTTGCCTCCCGCTGCACCTCGAGCTCGTTCAGCCGCGATGCCAGCGCGACGACGGCAGAGTCCGCCTGGTACTGCGCGAATGACGACTCTAAAACCTTGCGCGTCTGGGCGCGCGTCGAGCGTGCGAGCAGGTTGACAACCATGTTGTACGTCGGTGTGAAAGCGGAAATCAGAGGATAGGTGCGCTTCGAAGCGAGAGCAGCGACCTCCTCGGGCGCCACTCCCCCACGGTGCGAGACGACCGCGTGCCCTTCGGTGTCGATACCGCGGCGCCCTGCTCGTCCCGAGAGCTGGGTATATTCACCAGCCGAGAGGGACACGTGCGCTGAACCGTTCCACTTCGTCAGAGATTCGATGACGACTGTACGCGCCGGCATATTGATGCCCAGAGCAAGCGTCTCGGTTGCGTACACCATTTTGACCAGGCCACGCGAAAACAAATGTTCGACGGTCTCCTTCATGAGGGGCAGCATTCCCGCGTGGTGGGCGGCAATGCCGCGCATGAGGCCGCGTTTCCAGGCCGCGGTGCCGAGAACGATCGCGTCCTCGGGCGGTAGTAACGCAATGACCTCATCGACGAAGCTCTCGATCTCGGCGGCCTCCGAACGCGTTGTCAAGGTGATACGCGTGGACAGGATCTGGCGAACCGCATCCTCGCAGCCGGCGCGCGAGAAAATGAACGTAATTGCGGGCAGCAGCCCGGCGCGATCGAGAGAAATGAGCGTCGACGGACGCGACTCACGGCGAACGTGAACCTCGCGATTCCACGAGCGTGAACCCCGGCCTCCTCGCATTCCTGAATCGCGCGTTGCAGCGACCAGCTCGGGGTTGAGCTTTCCTCTCCCCGTCGGGGCGTAGAGGTCGAAGATGTCCTCGCCGACGATCATGTGCTGGTAGAGCGGCACGGGACGCTTTTCGGAGACGACGATCTCGCACGAGGACCGTACCTCGCGGATCCACGCGCCGAACTCCTCGGCATTCGACACCGTCGCGGACAGAGCAATGATCGCGACGTGCGCCGGTAGGTGAATGATCACTTCCTCCCACACCGGGCCGCGCATCTTGTCCGCCAGGTAGTGCACCTCGTCAAGAATAACCACGCCCAGGTCGTCAAGGGGTGTGCCCGCATAGATCATGTTGCGCAGCACTTCGGTCGTCATAACGACGACGGTCGCACCGGGATTGACCGACGTGTCACCGGTTGCGAGACCGACGTTGTCCGCTCCGAACAGGTCGCACAACTCCAGGTATTTCTGGTTGGAAAGTGCCTTGATGGGAGTCGTATAGAACGCGCGCATTCCCTGCTCGAGAACGACATATGCGCCGAACTGCCCAACGATCGTCTTGCCCGCACCGGTGGGTGCAGCGACGAGGACGGAACTGCCGGCCTCGACGGCATCGAGTGCTTGAATCTGGAATGGATCAGGGGTGAAGCTGAGCGTTGAGACCCAACGTGCACGCAGCGAGGCGGCCGTCTGTGCTTCCGCTTTGTAGGCGGCGTAGCGCTGTGCGGCGTTGCCCACCCCCAGGCCGACCTCCTCCTCATGAGTGTGAGCATGCGTCTCACGGGTGCGATGTCGACGTCGTTTTGGGCTCACGATGCATCCTCTCGGTTCCACTTCGCCAAGATAGTGCGCGCATGGCGCGCGGCAGCCCGGCGCATGTCCGGCGAAACAGTACGCAGGTGCGGGGCAATGTCAATCAGGAGACTCAGGCCCCACTGTTCATTCCAGACGGGCAGGATAACCCGCGCTCCCCCATCGGCGAGCTCAGCGGCGATGTGACCGTCGTATTCGTCGGCGATCCATCGAGCATCGCGATCAACCTCGAGCGTCCAGGTCGGTGCGTCCTGGCGCACGCGGCGGGGCTCCTCAACGCGCCGGCCTTCGCCGCGCACGTCACTGATTGACGCGACCGCGAAACTGCGAGCCTGCCCCGCACGCGTACACCAGCCGCGCAGGAGCCAGCCGGTTGCGGTCGCCTCGAGCGACCACGGGTCGACAACGCGGCGCGTCTGGATACCCGAGGCAGACACGTAGGTGAAAGAGACGCGTTCTTCGCGCATGAGCGCATCACGCAGGGCCTCCAGGCTCGCGCTCGACGAGGCCGGGGAAGCAATCGCTTCCACGTACTGCTCCCCGTCCGCTTCCTTCAAGCCTCCCAGAGCACAGACAACGAGGGCAGCATGAGGGACGTGGGCGGCAAGATCGCTGCCCAACAAAGGCGTTATCGCAGACAAACCGATGAGAAGCGCCTGCGCCTCGAGTGCGGACAGTCGCAGTGGCGCGGATGCGCCGAGTGTCGAGCGCAGCGTGACGCGTTGTTCTCGCTCGTAGAGCTCCCAATCGACCTCAAACGAGGCACCGGGTAGTGAGTCTCCGACGGACGCGAGATATTCAACGTCGCGGCGCACCTGCCGACGCGTGCGGTGGAAGTGAGCGGCAATATCGTTGACGGTTGAGCCAGGATGCTCACTCATCCACGTCACCATCGACGCAAGACGGACAACTGCTAGCTGAACGTTCTCAGGCATCGTCATCTCCCCACGTGGCGGCTGCCTGCAGGCGCGTCAATATGGCGTCGCGCAGAGCGTGCGGAGACACGACCACCACGTCGGCGGCCAGCGGGAGAAGACGACCGATCCATGTTCCTAGCTCAGCGTCTTCAAGGCCGACGCGTTCCCAGCCTCGCCGAGGCACGCCGCCCTCCTCGGGGACTCCCCCGGCCTCGTAGCCGTGAAGAATCATTCGTGCGGGAGATCCTGCGCGTACATCGACGACGGGAGAGACGAAGGAGGAGACCCGAGGAGGAGTGGGTCCCTCGGGAGGAACCGATGCGTCCCCCGGCTCCCCGATGAAAGATACCTGTGAGCGTATGCGCGAGATACGGAACGTTCGCTCGGCGCTGCGGTCGAGGTCCCAGCCCCACAGGTACAGAGCACGGCCCTGAACCGACAGAGCCCACGGCTCCACGGAACGCTCCGTCAACTGCCCGGATCCCGGGTATTCGAAACACACCACTCGGCGTTCACGAATGGCCTGAGACAAAGCGGTTGCAGCTCCGAGGCCGGTGAGCCCAAGACGTATCGTGGGAGCGGAGACATCATCACAGGACGCAGCAGCGGCTTTTGCGTCGATCGCATCGGCGAAAAACTCGCTGCTATCCCACGCGCGCGCAGCCAGCGACATCAGGGCACGATCGGCGCTCGTCACCCCAATACCGGGAGCGAAAGAATCCCAGGAAATGCTGTAGCGCTCCCCCGAACGAATCGTCATGTGAGCGCCCGCGTCACGCAGCGCATCCTTATCGCGCTGGAACTGGGTCTCAAAGGCATCATCTGCAAGCCCCTGATAGCCCGGAAGCTCCCGCAGCTGCGCCTTGGTGCGCCCGGGACGCGCGCCCAGGAGCTCCACAAAAAGCTCAAGGACGCGCACGTTAGCGTTGACGGTGGTACTCACCCGCCTACCCTACGCGAAGCGTGCGCGTCCCGAGCATGCGGCGCACCGTCAGGACTGAGAAGACGCGGTATCGGCGGTACTCGCGTACTCGTTGCTCACGATGGCGCTTGGATCGACGTCTCCTTCGAGGACACCGATGGAGTTCAGGAACGACACCATCGAGGACCACGTGGCGAGATCCTGCACCCCGTCAGCGTGCGCGTCGTCTCCGAGCCACAGCGGAACAGTCGCGGCGAGCACCGCATTCGCTGCGGCCAGCGTCGCCTCATCACTCAGCGTCGTGTCCCACTTCGCGGTCGCGTCAATCGCGATCTGGGGATCGGCGGCGATCGCATTCATCGCGTGGGTGGTTGCGGACACGACCGCACGCGCCGCATCGGGGTGGGCCTGTGCCCACTGACGCGTCGTAATGATCGACGCCGCAACCAGAGGCGTCGAAGCGCCGTCCAAAGGAATCTCGCGAATGTCAATACCCGCAAGGCGCATCTGCACCGCGTCGTTGTTGGTGAAGCCGACAACCGCGTCCACCTGTCCGGCAGCGAGGGCTGCTTGCTGCGTGTAACCGATCGACGAAATCGTCACGTCGGATGTCTGCAGGCCACCGGCCTTGATGGCGGCGAGAGTCGCGTAGTAGCTCGAACCGTACTCACCGGGGATACCGATGTTCTTTCCGGCCAGGTCAGCCAGGCTCGTGATCGACGACGAGGCTGGCACGATGACGGTTCCCGGGTAGGTTGCGTAATACTGGCCGATCGACACGAGATCCAGGCCCTGTGAGGCTGCCACGGCGGCCTCGTCACCGGATGCAATGACGACGTCCTCTTGACCGGCGAGGAGCGCCGTGAACAGACCCTCATCCGAACCATGATGACGGACCGTTGCGGTGACACCGGCGTCGTTGTAGAGGCCCTGGGAATCAGCAACATATACCGGGGCAAACTGCACGTTAGGAATGTAGGTCAGGCCGATCGTGACGTTCGAGCCGCCTCGCTCGGACGCGCCCGACTGCGTTGCGCCGGGGCCTGCTGCGCATGCGGCCAGCGCAAGCGAGGCGCTGGCACCGATAACGGTCGCGCGGACGATAGTGGAAAGCTTCAAGGGATGTCTCCTTCACTGCGTGATGGCGTAGCGCTTCGACCGCTCGATCCGGTACACGATGACGTACAAAACTGTTGCCATGATGCACAGGATCGCGATGACGACGAACATGCCGGCGGTGTCCACGTTGCTTCTCATTTGAGTGAGTACCTGACCGAGCCCGGACCCTCCCATGACCATCTCCCCCACGACTGCGCCCGTGACAGACAGAGCAAACCCATTGCGCAGGCCGCCCAGAATGGCGGGAGCGGCAAGAGGTAGCTCCATGTGTACGGCCATCGTCCAGCCCGTCGCACCGTCGAGCGCGGCAGCTTCCAGCAGCTCGTGATCGATATGACGCAAGCCGACGACGCTGGAAACTAGGATCGGGAAAAATACCATCAGTGCGCACAGCACGATGACCGGCGTGATGCCGTACCCGACCCACAGCACGAGAATGGGGGCGATGGCGATGGCGGGCAACGCCTGGGTTGCTCCAAGGAAGGGTTCCACCGCAGCAGCCAGCAGCCGCGAGCGGTAGATCGCATACGCTAACGGCAGCGCAACGACCGTTCCGAGCGCACACCCTGCAATCGCCTCTCCTCCCGTCACCGCGATCTGACGCCAGGTGGCGGCGCGCTGAAGAAGCGCTACCCCTTTGCGGGCAACAGCAAGCGGATCGGGCAGGCGCCAGGCTTCGATGCCGGTCAGCGTCGTCGTCAGCCACCATCCTGCCAGCACAAGGGCAAGAAAGATGATCGGTGCCGCGACGGTGAGCGCACCGCGGGGCTTGTTCCGAATTGCCACGACTTACTTTCCGACACCGGGGGTACGCGCAGCACAGTAGACGCACGGAGGCGCCTCATGCACTCCTCCCATCCGGACTTTCACCGTCGGTGCCGGAATTTCACCGGCTCAACCGCCCTCGTTCTGTGAGGGCGGGTCGCGGACTATCACCGCCGGTTCGGACTTTCACCGACCCCGGAGTACTCGTGTGCCATTGTGCCACCGCCGGGCGCACCGCGCGAGGCGTATCCGCTAGAGAAGAAAAGAGGCGGCCGGATGGGACCTCATCCCATCCGGCCGCCCAACGTCTTCTCAGTCAGTGCGTGTGAGCGTTGGCGAGTTCGCGCAGCGCCTCGACCTCACGATGAGCGTCTTGGGCTCGGAACACCGCGGAACCCGCGACGAAGTTGTCTGCCCCGGCCTCGGCCGCACGCTCGATAGTCGCGCGGGAAATACCGCCGTCAACCTGGATCGAAACCTGCAGCCCAGCAGCGTTGATCGCGGCGCGCGTTCGCTCAATCTTCGGAATCATCTGTTCGATGAAGGACTGCCCGCCGAAACCGGGCTCAACCGTCATGATGAGAATCATGTCGAACTCGTTGAGGATATCCACGAACGGCGCGATATCAGTCGCGGGCTTGAGCGCGAGGCCGGCTCGCGCGCCGATGCGGTGCAGCTCGCGTGCGAGGCGCAGTGGTGCCGCAGCTGCCTCAGCGTGGAAGGTGACGGACTCGCAGCCGACCTCGGCGTACTGCGGCGCCCAGCGATCCGGATCCTCGATCATCAGGTGCGCGTCAACCGGCAGGATGCCGGACTTCACGACGGCTTCCGCGACGGGCAGACCCCATGACAGGTTCGGGACGAAATGGTTATCCATGACGTCAACGTGAGCGATATCCGCTCCTGCGATCTTGGTGAGCTCACCGCGCAGGTCAGCGATGTCGCAGTTGAGGATCGACGGGCTAATTGTGGCGTTCATAACGCATATGCTAGCGCCTGCGTAGACAGGCCACAAACATAAGATCCGTACCGAAACGGTGGTCCCACAGCTGCAGCGTACGACCGTCGTAGCCCTTGATGATGCCCGCAGACGCGGGGACGTCCAGAGCCTCGGGTGCGCATTCGTTGGCGAGTGCGACGGTGTCAAGCAGCTCAACCTCAACGCTTTCCAGCAGACGCGCGACCTGATCACGCGTCTCCGCCGCATGCGGTGAACACGTGATATAGGTGAGAACGCCTCCGGGGCGCGTCAGAGCGAGCGCACGATCAAGTAGCTCGCGCTGAAGGACGGTGAGTTCCTCGACGTCTGCGGGGGTGCGATTCCATCGGGACTCGGGGCGACGGCGCATGGACCCCATGCCCGAGCAGGGAGCGTCGACGATGACACGGTCGAAGGACGCCAGTGGCCAAGCGCTGCGTCCCCCACCGAAAGTACGGCCGTCACCGCTCACGACCTCGATCGAGTCGAACTGACGCGTGGTGCGCTCGACGAGGCGGGCGCGGTGCGGGTGCACCTCATTGGCGGTCAGGCGTGCTCCGACGCCTGCGGCGAGGCCGGCCAGGAGTGCGGCCTTACCGCCGGGGCCCGCGCACAGGTCGAGCCAACGTTCGTCAGACCCGCCCTCCAGCGGTGCGGATGCAGCGATCAGCGTCGCGAGCTGCGAGCCTTCATCCTGGGCACCAGCGCGTCCATCACGAATCGAGGGCAGACGCGCGGGGTCGCCGGATTCGAGGAGGACCGCGTGCGGAGACACGGCGCCCAGGGCAACGCGGGTGTCGAGGATATCCTCGGCCTCGTCGGCGAGCTCGTCAACGCTCATCAGCGACGGGCGGGCCACCAACGTGACCGTGGGAACCTCGTTATCAGCCGCCAGCACATCGACAAGTTCATCCTCGGGATAACCGTGGGCCTTGAGGGCGTCGCGGAAAGCAGCGACCATCCACGCCGGGTGTGAGTAGCGCACGCCGAGAGCCTCGTCCTCGTTGGCAATGGCATCCATGGCCGCCTCGCGCTCGCCAGGATCCTCGCGGGTGATCGAGCGCAGGACAGCATTCACGAAACGGACAGGACCGTCCGTGAGATGTTCGCGCGCGACATCCACCGTTGCCGACACGGCCGCGTGGTCGGGCACGCGCATATCGAGAAGCTGGTGGGCCCCCATACGCAGGAGGACGAGGGCGCGGGGATCGAGATCAGCAAGAGGCCGATCGATGTGACGTGCAATCACCCAATCGAGGCGCCCAATCGCGCGCAGTGTGCCGTGGACGAGCTCTGACGTGAAGGCAGCGTCACGGTCAGAAAAATGTCCGTCCCGCCGGGCCTGGCGCAGTGCCTTCGGCAAAATAATGTTCGCGAACGCCCCCTGCGTCGAGACCTCGTGCAGAACCTCGTAGGCAATGCGGCGGGGCTCGTCGGCCTGACGCAGCTTGCGGTAGCCGTCCGCGTAGCGCCTCTCGCTCATCGCGCCCCCTCCAGCTCTCCACCGAAGCGCAGGTCGTCGGAAGGCCGCGCTCCCCTGGCCCATGCGGCCGCGTCCATCCACGACTTGCCGGCCGGTGCGACCTTACCGAGCACGAGAGCGCCGCGCGCGCATCCGACGGTCACCTGCTTCTTCGTGACCTCAAGCTGGCCGAGTTCGAGATCGTCCCGGTCCACGGGTGTTGCCTTGTCGAGCTTCATGCGCACGCCACCCGGCAAGAGCGTGTAGGCACCGGGATTGGGCGTCACGGAACGGATAATGCGGTCTTCGTGGGCTGCATCGTGCGTGAACGACACGTAACCGTCAACATGTTCGAGACGCCGCGCATGCGTCACGCCCTCCGACGACTGCGCGATAGCTGTCGCGCTGCCGTCAGCGAGCGCATCGACGACACTGAGCACCTGGGGTGCCCCAGCCTCGGCCATCGACGCGAGCAGCTCACCAGCACTCTCATGGCGGATCGGGACCTCGACGCGCGAATAGACATCGCCCGTATCCAGACCTTCCTCGAGATTGAACACGCAGGACGCGGTCGTCGCGTCGCCTGCACGAATAGCCCACTGGACCGGGGCAGCGCCGCGCCACCTGGGCAAATCCGAGAAATGCAGGTTCACCCACCCATGCGTAGGCATCGCGAGCACGTTCGACGGAACCAAACCTCCGTAGGCTACGACGACGCCAAGGTCCGCATGCACGTCCTCAATACGCTGCGCAATCTCGGGACTCTTGAGAGTTGTGGTTTCCAGGAGCTCCACACCGGCCTGGGCAGCGACGTCCGCGACCGGGGAGGGGTACATGGTCTTGCCGCGACCGCGTCGAGCAGGTGGACGCGTCATGACGAGAGCAACCTCGTGGGATGACGATAACAGTGCCTTCAGCGTGGGGACTGCGGCTTCGGGGGTACCAGCAAAAATAATGCGCACGGCCGTCAGTTTACGGCACTGGGCAGGCGCTGACTCAGAAGAGCTCGGGTGGGTTCACGCTCATTTTGACGAGTGGTACCTTGCGCGCGCTGCGCGAACGCCGAATATCGGCAAGCACCGCCAGCATTGCGGCAGCGCCCGCCAACGGGGTTCGCACCAGTGTGCGCACCTCGTTCTCCTCGCCTTCGCGAGTCGCCGGACGCACGACCGTACCCACCAGCTCCGCGCCGCCCTCACGAATGACCTGCTCGGCAACTTGGCGTACCTGAGCCGAAGGACCGTCCAGGGCGACCATCGTCGTGGCCGGGAAGAAGCCAAGTGCCTCACGCTCATCGAGGAGCCGATCGGCGTAGTCAGTGGGAGCCCAGCGCACAAGCGCCTGACCCAACGCGTCCGGAATCGTCCCCACGACGAGGCCGGGGTGACCTGGGCGGACGAGCGACAGTGCGTTGAGCCAGCGCCTGGCGGCTTCCTCCGGTGCCCACAGCTCGGCACGACCGGCGAGGGCATGGGCATCAAGGATGATGGCTCCGGCGTATCCTCCATCAACGTCCGGCTCAGCACCCGGCGTGGCCACAACGACCGTCGGGCGCGCCGGCAGCTGGCGGTTGATCCGATGTGCAGCTGAGGATTCGAGCACGGATGCATCCGGAAGGTTGCGAGCGATCTCCTCCGCTGTGCGCGTGGAACCGACGCGGGCTGCCCGTAGGTCAGTACCCGAACAGTGGGGGCAACGCCACGAGACGGAGGCGCGCGCACACCACGAACACGTCATCTCTCCCCCGCTGCCCAGCGCGAGCGGGCCGGAGCAATGGCGGCAGCGTGCGCGCTCGCCGCAGCGGCGGCACACGACCGTCGGCCAATAGCCAGATGCGCCGACCTGAATAAGAACAACACCTTCGCGTAGGCCCTGGCGGATCATACGCAGAGCCGCCTGAGGGATGCGCATATGGCCGCTGGCCCCCTCGCGCTGCGCCTCCGTAACCCCGTGCAGATGGACGCGCGGCGTTGCGTCGCGCAACGCACCCGGGAACGGATCGAGGCTTGCCGCCCAGCCGGAACGAACGAGAGCCTGAGCCTTGACGGAACGCGCGTACGAGGCGACGAGAAGTCCCGCGCCCTCCACGGCGCATCGCTGAACAGCGACATCAAGACTGTCACACCGTGGGAAACGCCGCTCACGGTGTCGATCATCCCCGTCGTCGCAGATGATGATAAGGCCGAGCGACGCGCATGGGACCCACACTGCAGAGCGCGTACCGACAACGATCGGAACACGACCAAGTGTTGCGGCTGCGTGGATACGGTACCGCTCTTCGGGTGCCACCTCACCGCCCGTCACCGCGACGGGGACGCCAAGATCCTCCTCGACAGAGCGCGCATATCGCGTCGCGTCCTCGCCGGTGGGCGTAACGACGATGACGCTGCGACCTGATGCAACTGTCGCCGCAACGGCATCTGACAGACAGCAGCGCATGAGGGGGCGCAGAGCGGTCACGACCGCGCGAGGGGATTCGCCGGACGAGAGTCTGCTCAGCAGTGCCTCACCAGCCGAGTATGCTCCCCACCCCGCCGATGCTGACGGAGCCTCCAGACGCGGCCACGGCAGGGGTGCCTGCTCCAACACGCGCGTTTCACCCCGTGCGTGCCGGGGAGGAATAGCGAGAGAAAGGACTTGCGATGTTGTCGCAAGAAAACGCCCGGCAATGCGCCGAGCAGTCTCATAGAGCGCGGGAGTCAACACCGGAATCGACGAGGAGACCGACTCAATATGAGCGGCATCGTCAAGTACATCACGGCGCGTGCGCTCAATGATCCATCCATCGACGCGCGCGCCCGAAAAACGCACGCGAACCAGATTCCCAACCGTGGCCTGGTCGATCAGCTTCTCTGGAACAACGTAGTCGAGAGGCCGATCAATGTGCGGCAGGTCGACATCAACGAGCACGCGGGCGATCTCCGCGCTGCGAGAGCGCGGCGGATCGAAGCCGTCAAGCATGCCCTGTTGGGAAGTCATGATTCCAGTGAATCACGGCCCGTGCTCATCTGCGTCCCGTACTCAGCCCAGGAGCTTCAGACCGTACTTCGCGACCACCATGGCGAGGACACCGAACACGATGAGACCCCACAGCGCCCAGTCAAGTCCCTGGGCGACGATACGACGCAGACCCTCGGGCGCCTGGATGACGCCGTCACGAATGTTGATACGGGTGATGCCGCCGAACACGAGTGTCGTCGTCAGCGTGATGAGCAGACACCACGGGCACAGCACCTGAATGATGAAATACGACTGCCCGAAGAGCCAGAACGCGAAGAACAATGCGATCGTGTAGAGCAGGTTCGTCCCCAGCATGTACCAACGCGGAAACTTCACGCCGGAGAAAACAGCCACCGAGATGGCTAGGACAACGGCCTCGAAAAAGATACCGAGGAAGGCGTTAGGGAAGCCGAGGATGCGAGCCTGCCAGGTCTGAGCAACCGTCGAACACGAGAGCACAGACGAAATGTCGCAACCGAAGCGCGTGGACGAATCGGCAGCGAGCTGCCACGCCTCAATCGATAGAACGAAAGACGTGACGAGGCCAATGCAACCGGAGATGATCATCTCCAGGCTCGTGCGACGACGCCAGGCGCGACGCGCGGCCTCGGTCTCGTACGAGGGCAGGTAGTCCTCGGCTTCGGGCACTTGACTCATGCGAGAGCAGCCTTGAGCTGGTCAACGCGGTTGGTGGCCTCCCACGGGAACTGTTCGCGACCGAAGTGACCGTAGGCGGCGGTCTCACGGTAGATCGGACGCAGCAGATCAAGGTCCTCGATCATGCCGAGTGGGCGCAGGTCGAAGACCTCGCGGATCGCGTCAGCAATGCGTTCCTCGGGCACCGACGCTGTCCCGAAGGTGTCGACGTACAGGCCAATCGGGCGAGCGCGGCCGATCGCGTATGCAAGCTGAATCTCGCAACGCTGGGCGATACCCGCGGCCACGACGTTCTTGGCGACCCAACGGGCAGCATACGTCGCGGAACGGTCAACCTTCGAAGGATCTTTTCCGGAGAATGCACCGCCTCCGTGGCGGGCCATGCCACCGTAGGTATCGACGATAATCTTGCGACCGGTGAGGCCAGCGTCAGCGGCGGGGCCACCCAGGACGAAGCGTCCTGAGGGGTTAATGAGAGTCTTCATCGAACCCGTCGCCAGAGCGAGGCCGGACTCCTCAATGACGGGCGTGATGACGTAGTCGCGCACGGCGTCGCTGATCGCGCACTGAGACAGAGCCTCGTCGTGCTGAGCGGACACGACAATCGTATCGATGCCAACCGGGCGGCCGTTCTCGTAGGCAAGAGTCACCTGAGTCTTACCGTCGGGACGCAGCCCCTCAACAATGCCCTGCTTGCGCACGTCAGCCAGGCGCTTTGCGAGGCGGTGAGCGAGCCAGATGGGGGCAGGCATGAGATCGGGGGTGTCGGAGGAGGCATAGCCGAACATGATGCCCTGGTCGCCAGCGCCGAGGCGGTCGCGTGGATCGCCACCCTGGGTGCCGCGCACCTCAAGGGCCTCGTCGACGCCGCCGGCGATGTCGGGGCTCTGGCCATCAAGCGACACAGAGACGCCACAGGACGCGCCATCAAAGCCAACGCGCGACGAGTCGTATCCGATCGAGAGGATCTCGCGGCGCACGATCTCCGGGATCTCAACGTACGCCTCGGTGGTCACCTCACCGGCGACGTGAATGAGGCCGGTTGCCGCCATCGTCTCAACGGCGACACGCGAGCGAGGATCGGCGGCGAGCAGCGCGTCAAGGATCGCATCGGAAATGCGGTCACAGACCTTGTCGGGGTGGCCTTCGGTAACGGACTCAGAAGAAAAAAGCTGTTGACTCACCGCTTTAGATTATCAAGGAATGAGGCCATATGGCCGACGAGACCTGCCGCTACTTCATCCTTCGAGCCGACGTAACGGCCGACGATGTGACCATTGGCATCGAGGACGCGGACGTCGTTGGCAACGTCGCCGAACCCGACGCCGCTGCCCACCCGGTTCAGGCAGATGAAATCTGCTCCCTTACGCACCGCCTTATCGGCACCGTACGCGAGGATCTCCTCCTCTGTGCCGGTTTCAGCAGCGAAGCCAACGACGAGGGGCGGGCGCTTCTCACTGTGCCCGATCTCAGCGAGGATATCGGGGTTGCGCACGAGACGAATGGTAGGTGCCTCCTCGTTTGTGGGGTCTTTCTTCATCTTTGACTGTGACACGGCCTCGGGACGGAAGTCAGCGACGGCGGCCGCCATGACGAGAGCATCGGCGTCTATGACCTGGCTGACCGTGGCTTCTCGCATCTGAAGGGCACTGCCCACGCGGGTGACCTGTACGGTTGAAGGGAGCCCTGCGAGGAGAGCCGATTCAATATTGGCCGCGATGACCCAGACCGCCGCTCCAGCTCGTGCTGCCGCCGATGCGATTGCCAGCCCCTGCCGACCAGACGACTGATTACCCAAAAAACGGACCGGATCGATCGGCTCGTGAGTACCGCCGGCCGTGACGACGACCGTGCGGTCGGCGAGCACGTGGGAAGCCCGCTCATGGTGAGAAAGTACTTCAAGTGCCTTTCGCGCGATTTCCTCTGGATCCGGCAGACGACCGATCCCATTGTCACCCGAACCGAGTGCGCCGGACGTCGGATCAATGATGTGCACTCCGCGCTCACGTAGTGTGCGGACATTGGCTTGAGTGGCGGGAGCCAGCCACATGTTGGAATGCATCGCCGGGGCAACGACGACAGGGGCGTTCGAGGCAAGAACCGTCAGCGACACCATGTCGTTCGCGAAACCGGCCGCAAGATGCGCCAAGGAGTTCGCAGTCGCAGGTACGACAATAATGAGGTCGGCAATTCGGGCGAGCTCCACGTGCTCGGCACGCCCCTCCCCCGCGATATCCACGGCGACAGGGCGGGACGTGATGCCCTCCCAGGTCGAACGGCCGATAAACTCCAACGACGCGCGCGTGGCAGCAATATACACGTCGTGGCCCGCGCGTTGACACTCGCGGACCACGATGGGTGCTTTGAAGGCTGCAACGCCGCCGGTCACTGCGACGACGATGGTTGCCACTTCAGGCCTCGGGGTTAGCTTCGAGAGACAGGAGGCCTTCGTTGATTTCACGCAGGGAAACCGCCAGAGGCTTCTCATCCGGCTGTACGTCAACGACCGGCCCCACGAACTGGATCATGTTCTGCTGAAGCTGCAGATTGTAAGAGTTAATCTGGCGCGCACGCTTCGCAGCGAAGATCACCAGCGCGTACTTGGAATCGACGTGCTTCAGCAGATCGTCAATAGGTGGGGAGGTGATGCCCACGGGCTGGGCAACGATTCCGGACATGCGTGTTTTCCTCTCAGTGGCGGATTCAGATAGATATTACTCCAGGCCAATGAGCCGAGCCAGCTCATCCACCGCGCGCTCCACATCGTCGTTGATCACAACGTGATCAAACTCCGAAGCCGCCTCAAGCTCGACACGGGCAGTGGCAAGGCGTCGAGCCTGCTCTTCGGGGCCTTCGGTACCGCGGCCGATGAGGCGGCGCTGAAGCTCCTCCCACGAGGGAGGTGCAAGGAAGATGAACTGCGCGTCGGGCCTGTTGGCGCGCACCTGGCGTGCACCGGCTAAATCGATCTCGAGGAGCACGGGATTGCCGGCATTGAGAGCTTCATCGACCGGACCACGGGGGGTCCCATACTTGTTTTTCCCATGAACAAGCGCCCACTCCAACATGTCTCCCCGTTCGATCATTGCATCGAACTCTTGGGGGGAAACAAAGTAGTAGTGGACGCCGTTCAGTTCACCGGGTCGAGGATCGCGAGTTGTTGCCGAGACCGACACTTTCAGTGCCGGGTAGCGCTTTGTGAGCGCAGCGACAACAGTTCCCTTTCCAACGGCCGTAGGGCCAGCGAGGACAGTCAGTTGAGCCTTAGTCATGGCTCAAGTGTGCCACGCTTTACCGCGTCAGCCGAAACGCTCAACGAGCGCCTTCCGCTGGACGGGGCCGAGGCCACGCACGCGCCTGCTTTGGGCAATCTTGTACTCGTCCATCAGCACGGCGGCCGTGTTCGTGCCGACGCGCGGCAGCGACTCCAGTAGCGAAACGACCTTCATCTTCGCCACGGCCTCGTCTGTATCAGCGAGTTCCAAAACCTCCGACAGGTTCATCGAGCGCGCCTTGAGCGCGTTCTTCACTTCGGCGCGACGCCTCCGTGCCTGCGTTGCCTTCTCAAGAGCCTGTGCCCTCTGTTCTGGCGTGAGATCAGGTAGTGCCATTCTGATCATCTCCTCCGTTGGGATCTTCGGTAAATAAACTATGTCACCTTCCCGACCACTAGTGCCAGACCAAAACGCTGCTTCTTTAGTAACACAGCAGATTATTGCAGCGAATCAACCGTCGCACGGTAGGCGTCTCGAAGGCCGGTGATGGCCGGACCGGAACGCAGGATTGCACGGGAAGACGAAGCGAGGACAGCATCCGTCGCTCCGGCGAAAACCTCCCTGACCTGCGCTGGACCGGCGCCTTGTGCGCCTACTCCTGGTGCCAAAAAAGCGCCATTGAGAGCCGCAAGATCAATGCCCAATCGCTTGACAGCGTCGCCGACGGTAGCGCCTACGACGATGCCAGCAGGACCAAGGTGTTGTTGCTCACACTGACTGTTAAAGTCCGCCAGTTGGGACACGACATGACCAGCAACGCTGATTCCATCTGCGGTGCGGGCGTGCTGGACGGACGCGCCCTCAGGGTTCGAGGTGAGGGCGAGGACGAACACTCCCCTGCCGGTCTGACGTGCAAGCTCGAGTGCCGGAGTCAGTGATCCGACGCCGAGATAAGGCGACAGAGTCACGGCGTCTCCCGCAAGCGGCGACGAATCAGAGAGGAACGCATGTGCGTAACCATCCATCGTCGAGCCGATGTCACCCCGCTTGGCATCCACGATGCAGAGAGTGCCGACCTCGCGACATGCGGCGATGACCTCTTCGAGGACGGCAACACCATGCGAGCCATGCCGTTCGAAGAAAGCGGCCTGAGGCTTGAAAGCGGCCACGCGTCCACCGAGTGCCTCGATGACACGGAGGGAGAACTCGCGCACACCATTCGCGTCGTCGTCAAGTCCCCATTCTTTGAGGAGGCTGGCATGAGGATCGATACCGACGCATACCGGCCCATACGTGCGCATGGCGGTGTAGAGGCGGTCTCCAAAGCCGACGGAAGACGCCGGCTTGACAACAGATGCGGTCATCGTGTTTCCTCCGATCGGATAATGTCCCATTCCTGCAAGCTACGCACGGAGTATGCCCCGCGCATACGAACTTCGATGGCCTGCACCATCGCATTGAATGCCTGGAGTGTTGTGACAGCGGGTCGGTCTTGCGAGGCGGCAGCCGCGCGGATCTGGTACCCGTCGTTACGCGGAGCGCTGCGCTGAGGTGTATTGACGACCATGTCGATCGCCCCCTCGTTGATGAGGTCGACGACGGTCGGCTCTCCCCCGTCGCCGCGGCCCTCAGACGATTTGCGGACTGCCTGAGCTTCGATGCCGTTGCGGCGCAAAACGGACGCGGTGCCCGAGGTTGCCAGGATGGTGAAGCCCATCTCGTGCATGCGAGCCGCCGGCAGGACGATTGCGCGCTTGTCGGTGTCAGCGATCGAGATGAAGACCGTACCGGAGGTTGGCATATCGGTTGAGGCGCCGAGCTGCGACTTGGCGAAAGCCGTCGGGAAATCGCGGTCGATGCCCATGACCTCACCCGTGGAGCGCATCTCGGGACCGAGCACGGTATCGACGATTTCGCCGCCTGCGGTGCGGAAGCGCTTGAAAGGCAGGACCGCAGCCTTGACGGCGATCGAGCCACCGTCGTGAATCTCGCGGGCATCGTGGGCGGGCAACATTCCCCGCTCGCGCAGCGAAGCGATCGTCGCGCCGACCTGGATGAGCGCTGCGGCCTTCGCCAGCTGAACGCCGGTTGCCTTTGATGCGAAGGGGACGGTACGCGACGCGCGCGGGTTTGCCTCGATGACGTACAGGGTGTCGGAGAGCAGCGCGAACTGGATGTTAATGAGGCCGCGCACGCCGACGCCGCGTGCGATCGCTTCCGTCGAGGCCGTGATGCGCTCGAGCTCGCGTGCGGACAGCGTCATAGGAGGCAAGACGCAGGAGGAGTCACCCGAGTGAATACCGGCTTCCTCAATGTGCTCCATAATCGCGCCCATGAAGAGTTCTTCACCGTCGTACAGGGCATCGACGTCGATCTCGATCGCCGCATCGAGGAAGCGGTCAATGAGGAGCGGACCGCGGGAGAAGAGCAGCTCGGAGTCGTGGCTTGCGAGGTAGTCGCGAAGCGCTGGCTCGTCGTTGATAATCGCCATGCCACGTCCGCCCAGCACGAAGGAGGGACGCACGAGGACTGGGTAGCCGACCTTTTCGGCGACGGAGATGACCTGCTCAGGCGTGTGCGCCGTATCGTGCGCGGGCGCCGGGCAGTGAGCAGCTTCGAGAACTTTGCCGAACTCCTCGCGGTCTTCGGCCAGGTCAATGGCACGCGGGCTCGTGCCCAGGATCGGCACGCCGGCGCGCTCGAGATCAGCAGCTAGCGAGAGCGGGGTCTGTCCGCCCAGCTGGACGATCATGCCTTTGACGGGTCCCGCTTCGCACTCGGCGCGGTAAATTTCCAGCACGTCCTCGAGGGTGAGCGGCTCGAAGTACAGGCGGTCTGAGATGTCATAGTCGGTCGAGACCGTCTCTGGGTTGCAGTTGACCATGATGGTCTCGTAGTGATCGCGCAGCGACATGGCCGCGTGCACGCACGAGTAGTCGAATTCGATGCCCTGACCGATGCGGTTGGGGCCTGCACCCAGGATGATGACGGCTTCGCGCTCACGCGGACGAACTTCGTTCTCCTGGTCGTAGGTCGAGTAGTGGTAGGGCGTGCGAGCAGCGAATTCGGCAGCACAGGTGTCAACGGTCTTGAATACTGGGTGGATGCCGAAGGCGCCGCGTACTTCGCGCACAGTATCCTCCGATAGGCCGCGCATGGCTGCGATCTGGCGGTCGGAGAAGCCGTGGCGCTTGGCCTCCGCTAGAACATCGCCGGTGAGCGCCTCAGCCTCGCGGATGCGAGTCGCGACCTCATCGAGGAGGAACATCTGGTCGAGGAACCACGGATCGATCTGGGTGGATTCAAAGAGCTCCTCCAGCGTCGCACCACCTCGGATCGCTTGCTGAACCTGGACGAGACGCCCCTCAGTGCCAACCGACGCCGCCTCGACGAGCGCGCGGGTCTCCTCGGGGCTGGGCGCTTCGCCATCCCAGTGGAACTGCACGCCGCTCTTGTCGATCGAGCGCAGGGCCTTCTGCAGGGCCTCGGTGTAGGAACGTCCGATTGCCATGGCCTCGCCGACGGCCTTCATCGAGGTGGTGAGGGTCGGGTCGGCGGCCGGGAACTTCTCGAAGGTGAAGCGCGGGACCTTGACGACCACGTAGTCGAGCGTCGGCTCGAACGAGGCCGGGGTCGAGCCCGTGATGTCGTTCGGAATCTCATCGAGCGTGTAGCCGGTGGCCAAACGAGCGGCGATCTTCGCAATCGGGAAGCCTGTTGCCTTCGAGGCCAGAGCAGAGGAACGCGAGACACGGGGGTTCATCTCGATGACGATGATGCGGCCGGTCTCAGGGTGGATCGCGAACTGGATATTACAGCCGCCGGTGTCGACGCCGACGGCGCGGATGACGGCGATGCCGATGTCGCGCAGGCGCTGCATCTCGCGGTCGGTGAGGGTCAGCGCCGGGGCGACCGTGATCGAGTCACCCGTGTGTATGCCGACCGGGTCGACGTTTTCAATCGAGCACACGACGACGACGTTGTCCGCCTTGTCACGCATGAGCTCAAGCTCGTATTCCTTCCAGCCGAGGATCGACTCTTCCAGCAGGACCTCGGTCGTGATCGACGCCGCAAGACCCTGGCCTGCGATGCGCTCGAGGTCCTCGGGGGTGTAAGCGAAACCGGAGCCGAGGCCGCCCATGGTGAAGGAGGGGCGCACGACGAGGGGGTAACCGAGTTCAGCGGCCGCGGCGTGGCACTCTTCCATCGTGTGGGCGATGAAGGAACGCGCGACCTCGGCGCCTGAACGCTCGACGATCTCCTTGAACTCTTCGCGGTCCTCGCCCGCGCGGATCGCATCGATCGACGCGCCAATCAGCTCGACGTTGAAGCGCTCGAGAACACCCATCTCGGACAGGGCGACGGCCGTGTTGAGAGCCGTCTGGCCACCGAGCGTGGGCAGGAGCGCGTCGGGACGCTCTTTCTCGATAATCGAGGCCACAACCTCCGGGGTGATCGGCTCGACGTACGTGGCGTCCGCGATCCCCGGGTCGGTCATGATGGTGGCCGGGTTGGAGTTAACGAGGATGACGCGCAGGCCCTCCTCCTTCAGGACGCGGCATGCCTGCGTGCCCGAGTAGTCGAACTCGCATGCCTGACCGATGACAATGGGGCCCGACCCGATGACGAGAACGGACGACAGATCGTTCCTGCGGGGCATCAGTGGGTCTCCTTAGCGGCGGTCATCAGGGTAATGAAGCGATCGAACAGCAGTTCGCCATCGTGCGGGCCGGCAGCTGCCTCGGGGTGGTACTGGACGGAGAAAGCGGGGATATCCAGGGCTCGAAGGCCCTCGACGACGCCGTCGTTGAGGCCGATGTGAGAGACCTCGACGCGGCCGTATCGACCCGAATCGAAGGGCGCGACGGACGGTTCGCCCACCGGAGCGTCCACCGCGAAACCGTGGTTATGGGCGGTGATTTCGACGCGGCCCGTGGCCACGTCCTTCACCGGCTGGTTGATGCCGCGGTGACCGTAGTTGAGCTTGTAGGTGCCGTACCCGAGGGCGCGGCCGAACAGCTGGTGCCCGAAGCAGATACCAAAATATGGGATACCCGCGTCTAGGACAGCGCGTAGCACACCGATCTCGTGGTCGGCCGTCGAAGGGTCACCCGGGCCGTTGGAGAAGAAGACGCCGTCCGGCTTCAGCGCCTCAATATCGGCGAAAGACGCTGTGGAAGGAACGACGTACACGCGAACGCCGCGCGCAGCCAGATGGTAGGGCGTGCGCGACTTGATGCCGAGGTCGACGGCCACCACGCGCGCGATGGGTTCCTTGCCTTCGAAGTCACCGAGCGGCTCGACCACGTAGGTCTCGTCAGTCGACACTTCGGCGGCCAGTGCCGCCCCGCTCATCGCGGGCGACTCAGCGACGATGCGCACGAGCGAGGCCACGGCCTCCTCGCCCAGGTACTGTGCACCCACGGGCAGCGCGTCACCCGAGAAGATGCCGGCGCGCATGGCACCGCGCTCGCGGATGTGGCGTGTGATCGCACGCGTGTCGACGTCGGCGATGCCAACGATCCCCTGAGAGACGAGCTCGTCTTCCAGTTCGCGGCGTGCTCGCCAGTTCGAGGCGCGGCGGGCAGCGTCGCGCACGACGAAGCCAGCGACCCAGATGCGCGAGGACTCGGGGTCCTCGTCATTCACACCGGTGTTGCCGATGTGCGGAGCCGTCATGACGACAATCTGGCGATGGTACGAGGGGTCAGTGAGCGTCTCCTGGTAGCCGGTCATGCCGGTGGAGAAAACGATTTCGCCGAGCGTGCGGCCGGACGCGCCCCATGCACGTCCCTTGAAAACGGTGCCGTCCTCCAGGACGAGCAAGGCGATATCGGACGTGGTCATCGGTCCTCCTTGGCAATCGGGGTGGCGTCGACGACCGTCGGGACGCCGCCATAGATCGTGTAGCGCACCTGTCCGGGCAGTTCCATACCGCGGAAGGGGCAGTTTGTGGAGCGGGTCCACTGCTTGGCGGGATCGACCGTGACGCGCACGGTCGCATCCACGAGGGTGACGTGTGCGGGTGCTCCGACGACGAGGCCCTGGCCCTGCGATTCAACGCGGCCGATCCGCGCGGGAACCGTCGACATGACGCGAGCGATGTCCGTCCAGTCCATGCGTCCCGTGTTCACCATCGTCTCGATAAGGATCGGCAGTGCCGTTTCCAGGCCGGTCATGCCAAAGGCACCCGCCTGCCACTCGCAGTCCTTCATTTCGAGCGGATGGGGTGCGTGGTCGGTGCCGATGCAGTCGATGGTGCCGTCGGCCAGGCCTTCGCGCACCGCCTCCACGTCTTCAGCTCGGCGCAGCGGTGGGTTCACCTTGTAGAGCGGGTCGTAGGTGGCCGCCAGCTGCTCGGTGAGGAGCAGGTGATGGGGCGTTGCTTCAGCTGTGATGTCCACGCCTTGGGCCTTGCCCCAACGCACGAGGTCAACCGAACCCGCGGTGGACAGGTGGCACACATGCAGGCGTGAACCCACGTGCTTGGCAAGCAGGATGTCGCGCGCGATGATTGCTTCTTCGGCGACGGCAGGCCAGCCTGCTAGACCGAGCTCACCCGACAGCGTCGACTCATTCATCTGAGCGCCTTCGGTGAGGGCAGGATCCTGACTGTGCTGGGCGATGACGCCGCCAAAACCCTTGACGTACTCCAGCGCACGACGCATGAGGACGGGATCGGATACACACTTGCCATCGTCGGAGAAAACGCGCACCTTGGAACGCGAACGGGCCATTGAGCCGATCGATGCCAGATGCTTTCCTTCCAGACCCTTGGTTACCGCACCAACGGGGCGTACCTCCACCCAGTCGGCCTCCTCTCCCAGGCGCAGTACCTGATCGACGATGGCGGCCGTATCCTGTGTGGGCGTGGTGTTCGCCATTGCGTGAACGGCCGTGTAGCCGCCGACCGCAGCAGCGCGGGTGCCGGTGAAAACGGTCTCTGCGTCTTCACCGCCGGGCTGGCGCAGGTGGGTGTGGATGTCAACGAGGCCCGGCAGGGCGATGAGTCCCTCGGCGTCGATGACGCGGGGGTCGCGCACACTGTTGCGGGCATCCGCGCCGATGGCGACGATCGTGCCGCCCGACAGCGCGATGTCGGTCGGCTCCCCGCCCAGGAGCGAAGCCCCGGTGATGAGGATGTCACGGGTCTGTTCAGTCATTGCTGTGTCCTTCCGAAGCGAGGAGCAGGTAGAGGGCGGCCATGCGGATGCAGACGCCGTTGGACACCTGTTCGACGATGACAGATTGGTCTGAGTCGGCTGCCTCAGCGCAGATTT
>JAHYYD010000299.1 GCA_019425105.1 Actinomycetota bacterium | reverse complement strand
TCATCTCCGATCTGGTGTACTCCGGCAAGGATGAGGGCTTCGTCGTCACCTTCGATGTCACCGACGACTCGCCGCTGGCCGCTGTCGACCTGCACGACCCGGCCGATGGCCTGTGGTTCTACCGCCACGTCTTCACCGAGGATGAGGACAGTGTTGGAGCCGACGGCCGGTACACGTACCACGTCGAGATCCCGCTCAGCGTCATCAAGCAGGCGTGGATCGACCAGGGCGGCACCGGCGACGTCATCGCCAACCCCTACATCCTCGCGTGGGACTACGGCCTCAACCCCTCCGAGATCTTCCCGATCAACCTGCCCAGCGCCAACCTGGGCACACCCAGCCCGTGCGTGAACCCCGAGGGCGGTCACTGGGTGAAGGATAGTGTCGGCTGGTGGTACGCCTGCGCCGATGGGGCGAGCTACCTCAAGAGTGGTTGGTTCACCATCAACGGCCACGACTACCAGTTCGGGCCGTCGGGCTACATGGCGACTGGCTTCCTCAAGCGCATGAGCGGCGAGTGGGTCTACGCCGACTCCGATGGCGCCCTCGTGAGCGGATGGGTGCGCGACGGCGGCCAGTGGTACTACCTCGACCCCGCCTCTCACGTCATGGCGACCGGATGGGTGGCCGACCGCGGCTCCTGGTACTACCTGACGGGCTCGGGCGCGATGGCCATCGGCTGGGTCAATGACGGCGGTACCTGGTACTTCCTGAACGCCTCCGGAAAGATGGCGACCGGCTGGGTCAAGGATCGGGGAACCTGGTACTACCTGGCACCCTCCGGTGCGATGCTGACGGGCACGCATGTGATCAACGGGCGCACCTACGTGTTTGACGATTCGGGTGCCTGGGTGCGATAAGCGCCGAGTTTCCTGAATCTGTCAACATGCCCTTCCGGGCCCGAGAACGTTGCTGTGTAAGCGTTCTCGGGCCCGGAATCCGTTACTGGGTAAAATAATCGTCAGGTGTTTCTCTAGGTGAAACAAAGCTTGTCACAAGACTTGTCTGCGGTTATGTTGATTATGGCGGCCAATAGACGCGGTCCTCTCCTCGTTCTTACGCGACCGCCTGTCAACACATTGGAGTAGGTAGATGACAACGAACAAACCAGCGACGCTCCTCGCACTGGTCGGCACCGCGGCACTCGTGGTAGCTGGCCCCGCGACCCTCGCATCCCCGCCCACCGGCGCGGACACGCAACCCGACGCGGGCGCCACGGCCTCGTCCCTGCCCGTCGGTAACGTCGATACCGCGCTCACCTCGAAGAGCGGGCAGACCACCCAGACCGAGCCGGCCCAGGCGACCGACGAGGTGGACCCCGCCTCCGTCGTGAGCATCGTCGTCCAGCTCGACGACAACGCCGACCGCGCGGGAACCCTCGCCTCCATCAACGAGGCCGTGGCCGGCGCATTCCCCGGTGCCTCGGCCCAGGTGGAGCGCGAGTACGACAACGCCCTGAAGGGATTCGCGCTGAATGCCCCCGCCGGATCCCTCGACGCGATCCGCGCGGTGAGCGGCGTCAAGGCCGCGTTCCTCGACCGCGAGACCCACGTCGAAGGTGCCGACGACCAGGTCGCTGGCGAGGGTGCGACGAACTCCGCCCGCACCGCCGCCCAGGACCCCGCCAACCTCAGCCCCCAGCTGATGATGCACGCCGACCAGATCACCCAGAAGGGTGAAGGCAAGGTCGTCGCCGTCATCGACACCGGCGTGGACATGACGCACCCGGCGTTCGCGGGCGCCCTGCACGGCACCCCCGCGCTCTCAGCGGACAAGGTCGCATCCCTGACCCCCCAGCTGGGTGACGGAAAGACCGGCACCTACGTGTCGGAAAAGTTCCCCTTCGCCTACGACTACGCGGATAACGACCCCGACCCCTCGCCGACCGGCGAAGCCGGATCGCACGGCACGCACGTCGCCGGCATCACCGC
>JAHYYD010000298.1 GCA_019425105.1 Actinomycetota bacterium | reverse complement strand
GTCGAAACCGACTCGATCGCGCTGCAGTTCCGCTCCATGCCCAAGGGCCAGGACGGCCGCAACTGGGCGTGGATCTCCGAACTCACCGTTCAGTAACCCCTAAGGAGGGTACGCATGTCTTTCGTTGCGATTCCGGGCCTTGTGACGGCCGAACCCACCGAGGCCACCACTGAGGCCGCCGAGGTGCAGATCCCGTCGGCCGAGGTACCCGAGGGCACCACCGTCCACGACGTCGTCATCGTCGGCTCGGGTCCCGCCGGCTACACGGCTGCCGTCTACACGGCCCGCGCGGGCCTCGCCCCGATCGTGCTGGCCGGCCAGCTGGCTGCGGGCGGCGCGCTCATGAACACGACCGAGGTCGAGAACTTCCCCGGCTTCCCCGAGGGCATTCAGGGCCCCGAGCTCATGGACAACATGCGCGAGCAGGCCGAGAAGTTCGGCGCGGACGTGCGCTACGAGGACGTCGTGGCCGTCAACCTTGAGGGCGACGTGAAGGCCGTGGCGACCGAGGACGAGGTCTTCTACGCGCGCGCCGTCATCCTGGCGACCGGCTCGGAGTACCGTCACATGAATGTGCCCGGCGAGGAGGAGTTCTCCGGCCGCGGCGTCTCCTACTGCGCGACCTGCGACGGCTTCTTCTTCAAGGATCGTCGCCTGGCGGTCATCGGCGGCGGCGACTCCGCGATGGAGGAGGCGACCTTCCTGACGAACTTCGCGTCCGAGGTCGTTGTCGTGCACCGCCGCGACGCCCTGCGCGCTTCGCGCGTCATGGCTGAGCGCGCCCTGAACAACCCGAAGATCTCCTTCGAGTGGAACGCGACCGTCGCCGAGGTGCTCGGTGACGAGTCCGTGACCGGCCTGCGCCTGACCTCCACGGTGGATGGCTCCACTCGCGAGATCGCCGTGGACGGCGTGTTTGTCGCGATCGGCCACCTGCCCCGCACGGGCTTCCTGCGCGGCCAGGTCGCCCTCGACGAGGCCGGCTACATCACGGTCGACGAGCCGTCGACGCGCACGTCCGTGGCGGGCGTGTTCGCGTGCGGTGACGCCGTGGACCACACGTACCGCCAGGCCATTACAGCCGCTGGTTCGGGCTGCCGCGCCGCCCTGGATGCGGAGCGTTGGCTGGCTTCCCTGGGCGACCAGGCGTGACCTCCTCCCCCGCTGTTTCCGGCGCGTCCGGTGCTGGCGTGCCCCGGCCTCGTACCTGCCCGTGCGGGTCGGGGGAGCTGCTGGCGCAGTGCTGTGGGCCCTACCTAGATGGGGAGGCGGCTCCGACCGCCGAGGCGCTCATGCGCTCGCGCTACACGGCGTTCGCGCTGCGCGACGAGGACTACCTGTTCCGCACGTGGCATCCACGTACGCGCCCCGCTCCCCCGTACTGGGTGGAGGGGACGCAGTGGACGGGCCTGCAGGTCCTGGGGGCCGAGGCCGGGGGTCCCTCCGACGAGGAGGGCACCGTGACCTTCGTGGCCTCGTGGCGTGACGTGGCTACCGGCGAAACCGGGCAGATGCGTGAGCGTTCGCGCTTCTCGCGGCGGGCTGGGCGCTGGGTGTACGAGTACGGCGCAAACGACTGACACTACGGTAGGATTTCACTATGATTGTTCGTCGATTCCTGACTCCCCCTCTCGTTATCGGGGTTCTCCTCGTCGCGGCTGTCGCCGTCGCTGGTGGGTTTATCACGAGCCCCCTGCCGATCGATACGACGGTCTGGAATGACTTCATTGCGTCGCGTACCCCGGCGATGAACACGTTCATGACGGGCGCGTCGTGGCTCTTCGATCCCAAGCGCGCCGTCATCGTAGCGGTGGCCGTGGCGGCCTTCGTGTGGTGGCTCGTCAAGAAGGTCATGCACGCCCTGTACATCCTGGGTTCCGTGGCCTTTTCGGGGATCAATGGCTACATCATTAAGCACATTGATTCGCGTCCGCGCCCGG
>JAHYYD010000297.1 GCA_019425105.1 Actinomycetota bacterium | reverse complement strand
TCGTGCAGGTCGCGCCGGTAATCGGGGGCGAGGACCACGCCGTCCGCGCGGCGCACGCGCCCCAGGAGGGCGACGAAACCGCCCACGTCAAACGTGTCGGGTGCGCCCTTGTGGTCGGCGATGCCGCGCGCCGCCAGCACCGCGTTGGACATGTGGAAGCCATCCATGGGGGCCAGGCCCGCGACGGGGATGCCGGCCTCGGGCAGGGCGCGAGCCAGCTCGGCGGCGATCGTCGTCTTGCCGGTCCCCGGAGGGCCGGTCAGGCCCAGCACGCGCACGGGGTCACCGAGGCGTGCGCGCTCGGCCACGGCCTCGACGATGCGCCGGGTGATCGACGAGGCCTGGGCGCGCCCGGGAGAGGCGGCCGTGTGCCGTCCTGAGCCTGCCAGAGAGGAAGTCACGGCTTGATGACGGGCAGCGTCGACCAGGGGAAGTTGATCCACTTGTCGGTGTGTGCCCACACGTAGTCGGGATCGATGATGGACACGGGCTTCTTGTAGATGACCGCGCTGCGCGCCTCGACGCGCACGGAGGACGAGCCGTCGAGGGACAGGCCGTGCTCGTCGATGAGGTCCATGACCATCTTGAGGGTCTTGCCGGAGTCGGCGACGTCGTCGACGACGAGGACGCGCTTGCCGTTCATGGCGGAGACATCCATGAGCGGGGGCAGCAGGATGGGTTCGGCGAGGGTCTCGCCGATGCCGGAGTAGAACTCGACGTTCATGGTGCCGATGGCCTTGACGTCCATCGCGTAGGCGATGGCGCCGGCCGGGATGAGGCCGCCGCGCGCGATGGCGACGATCAGGTCCGGGATCCAGCCGGAGTCGACGATCTGCTGGGTGAGCTCACGGGACGCGTCGCCGAAGCCCTGCCAGGTGAGGACTTCGCGGTCGGGAGCGGTCGTGGCGTCGGGGCTGGCGGTGGTACCCATGGCTTCCTTCTCTCGGGGGGTGTTGGGATCAAGGGTATCGCCGTCGGGTGGGTGTGTGCTCGCCTTTGGCTGTGTTCGGCCCTGTGACGTGGGCAGACGCACGCCGCGGGCAGCGTTTTGGGTCTCCAAGGTCAGGGGCGAGGAAGGGGCGAGGAAGGGCCTGAGAAGTTTCTCCCCGAATATCGCAGGTAATTTAACTCGGTCATTTTTTGGGTATGGCTTAAAGCGTTGCAATTCCAACGGCCTGATTTCAAAGTTTGAAAGAGTGAAAGGGGAATTGCATGCGACATTTTTGGGTAAGTGATCGTGTGTGGGATCGGCCGGTGGCGGCGGAACGCTAATGGCGGCGGAACGCTAATGGCGGCGGCGGAACGCTAACGGTGGCGGAACGCTAACGGCGGTGGTAACGCTAACGGCGGCGGATCGAGGCGAGCTCTCGCTCGTAGGCGCGCCCGGGCGAGGCCGCCTTCCCCCGGTGCTCCCACGTGAGGATCAGCGCCGGATTGAAGGCGCGCGAGCACACCCCGCACGAGGAGACTCGGCGCGGCGCCCGGTACAGGCGGCGGGTGGCCCCGCAGCGCGGGCACGTGCCCACCCAGGGCGCGTCCGGCGAGGGCAGGGACGAGGGCAGCCGCGCGGAATCCGGGGTGCCGAGGGCTCGGGCTGCCCGCTTCCACGCGGCGTCGTGCCCGTGAGCGGGGCCGACGAGGGCGTGGGCGATCTCGTGCAAGATCACGCCCCGGATCGTGCCTTCGTCGTACAGGTCGGTGAGCGGTCCGGACAGGCTGATCGTGCGCGTGGAGTGCGTGCATGCCCCCGCCCGGCGCTTGGCGTGGTCGAAGCGGAAACGCCAGTCGGCCAACCCCGCCGCGTCCATGAGGGAGTGGGCGAGGACGCGCGCCTCCTCCCGCTTCATCGCGCCCCCGCGAGCACGCCGAGCAGGCGCTTCATGGAGACCTTATTGGGCGTGCCCAGGGTCTGGGCGAACATGGACACGCGCAGCTCCTCGGCCATCCACCGCGCCTGGGTGAGCGCGGCGTC
>JAHYYD010000296.1 GCA_019425105.1 Actinomycetota bacterium | reverse complement strand
TGCGCTCGTAGAACGCCAGGCGTCGCACGCGCTGCTGGTAGTTCCCGGCCTCGCGGACGACCGGCTCGATTTCGAGCAGTTGCGGCACGTCGCCGTAGCGCTCGCGGATGTGCGTGAGGATGCGCGTGCCGTAGCCCGCGCTGCGCGTGCGACCGTCCACCGCGAGAAAGCCCAGGTAGAACAGATCGGGGAAAGCAAAGGAGAACGTCAAGGCGACCACGTTGCCGGCCCCGTCCTCGCCAGCGGGCAGGGACGGATCGATCCAGGCAAGGAAATCGACCTCATCTCGCTCGGCGCTGCGTCGCAGCTCGGGAAGGGGGACCTGCTCCTCGGGCGGGAAGGACCGCTCGTAGATTTCCTTGACTTTGTCGGCGATCGGCCCCTCGTTGGGCACGGGAATCTGGGTGAGGTCGGTCATGGGGTTAGTCTACCCGCTCGGTCTGTTGCCTCCAGGGAGCGGGCCCGATGAACGAGGCCGGGGCGGGGTTTCGGGCGAGGGACTGTGGCGTGCGGAACTGTCGTCAGGGTCGGGTCAGGGGACGATCAGGGCCCAGTGGGTGAACAGCGACGGTCGGGCCGAGCGCCCGCTCGCCTAGACTTGTAGGCACAATCAACAGCAGATGTGAGGATGAAGCGTGCTAGAGCTCAAGGAGATCGTCAAGGCCTACCAGACCGCCAACCTCGTGCAGGTGGCGCTCAACAAGGTTTCCGTGGCGTTCCGCGACAACGAGTTTGTGGCCGTGCTGGGCCAGTCAGGCTCCGGTAAGACGACGATGCTCAACGTCATCGGTGGCCTCGACCGCTTCCAGAGCGGCGACCTCGTCATCGACGGCATTTCGACGAAGAACTACAAGGCGCGCGACTGGGACGCCTACCGCAACAACCGCATTGGCTTCGTTTTCCAAGCCTACAACCTGATCCCGCACCAGAGCGTCCTGGCGAACGTCGAGCTGGCCCTGACCCTCTCGGGTGTTTCCCGCTCCGAGCGCCGCAAGCGCGCCCTCGATGCTCTTGAGCGTGTCGGCCTGAAGGACCACGTCAACAAGAAGCCCTCGCAGATGTCGGGCGGACAGATGCAGCGCGTCGCCATCGCGCGCGCCCTCATCAACGACCCCGAGATCCTGCTGGCCGACGAGCCCACCGGCGCCCTCGACTCCAAGACGAGCGTGCAGGTCATGGACCTGCTGCGCGACGTGGCCCGCGACCGCCTCGTCATCATGGTCACGCACAACCCCGAACTGGCCCACCAGTACGCGACCCGCATCGTCGAGCTGGCCGACGGCTGCATCGTCGCCGACTCCGATCCTTTCGTGCCCGTCGCGGAAGACCGCCGCGAGGCCAAGCCCGCGCGCCGCACGTCGATGGGCTTCCTGACTGCCCTGTCCCTCTCCTTCAATAATCTGATGACGAAGAAGGGCCGCACCCTCATGACCTCCTTCGCGGGGTCCATCGGCATCATCGGCATCGCCGCGATCCTCGCCCTGGCCAACGGCACGAACGCCTACATCGCAAAGACCGAAGAAGAGACGCTGGGGGCATACCCGCTGACAATCCAAAAGACCGGCATCGACATGACCGCCGCGCTGTCCGTGTCGGCCTCGGACTCCCAGGACTCCAAGCCCGCACCCGACGGCAAGGTCGGCGTCTCCAAGCTGCGCACCTTCGCCGACACGATCCGCGACGCGAAGACGAACGATCTGGCCTCGCTCAAGACCTACCTGGACAACAACGGCGGCGACATCAACTCGATGGTCAACGCGATCGAATACGACTACGACATCGTCCCGCAGATCTACCAGTCCGACACGTCCAAGGAGACCGTGCAGGTCAGCCCCGACCAGTCGATGAAGCAGATGGAGGCGGGTTTCGGCGGGGGTGCCTTCGGGTCGATGGTACAGACGAACGCCTTCTACCAGATGCCCGCCACGACCTCGCTGTACACCTCCGCGTACGACGTGGTCGCCGGCTCCTGGCCGA
>JAHYYD010000295.1 GCA_019425105.1 Actinomycetota bacterium | reverse complement strand
CTCGCGATCGGCGAGGCGCTCATCGACGTCGTCATGACGTATGAGCAGCCCGACTTCCCCGTTGAGATCCCGGGTGGTTCTCCCGCGAACGTCGCCCTGACGCTGGGGCGTCTGGGTCGGCCGGTGGCTCTGGCGACGTGGATCGGTCTGGACGAGCGCGGTCGCCTCATCGACTTCCACATGAACGATTCCGGCGTGCACGTCACCGCAGCCTCGCGCGGCGCCTCGCACACGTCGACGGCGCTGGCACGCCTGGACGAGTCGGGCGCAGCCTCCTACACCTTCGACCTGGAGTGGGCGCCGACTCCGCCGATCAAGGTTCCGGCGACCGCTCAGATCCTTGAGGCCGGTTCGATCTCCGCGATCATCGAGCCCGGCGCTTCTGCGGTCCTCGATGCGCTGGCCCGTGGACGCGAGCACGCGCTCGTGTGCTTCGATCCGAACGCGCGTCCCTCGATCATGGGGGAGCCGGAGGCAGCACTGGCCGCCCTTGAGCGTTTCATTGCGCTGTCGGACGTCGTCAAGGTGTCGGATGAGGACATCGAGTGGCTGACGGGCGGCGCTCCCATCGACGAGGTCGTGGATCGTTGGCTGGGTATGGGACCGTCTCTCGTGGTGGTCACGCGCGGCAAGCACGGCAGCGAGGTCGCCACCGTCTCGGGCCTGCGCTTCACGAAGACCCCCGCGGACGTCCCGGTCGTCGACACGGTCGGCGCGGGAGACTCCTTCATGGGTGGCATCATCGACGCCATGTGGGGCATGGGCCTGCGCGGCGCAGAGGCTCGCGAGACTCTGCGTACCCTGCCCGAGGAGCAGGTCCGCACGATCATCGACCGCGCGAGCGCCGTGTCCGACGTGACGGTGTCGCGCAAGGGCGCGAATCCGCCCTGGGCGCACGAGCTCGCCTGATTGAAGCGCACACGTTCACGAGGCCGGTCCCCATCGGGGTCCGGCCTCGTTCGTTAGCTTGGTGGCGTTCTTCGGCGCGCGCTCACTTGCCCATGCGGCGCTCACGCTGCGCGTAAGAACGCAGGGCGCGCAGGAAGTCGACGCGGCGGAAGTCCGGCCAGTAGACCTCGCAGAAGTAGTACTCGGAGTGCACGGACTGCCACAGCATGAAGCCCGACAGGCGCTGTTCGCCCGACGTTCGGATAACGAGGTCGGGGTCGGGCTGGTCCTTCGTGTACAGGTGGGCGGTAATGTCCGCGTCGGTGAAAGAGTCGGCGAGCTCGTCGAGGGTCTTACCCTGGGCCGATGCTTCGCGCATCATGGCACGCACGGCCTCGGTAATCTCATGCCTGCCGCCGTAGCCGACCGCGATATTGACGGTCATACCCTGCACGTCCGCGGTACGCGCGACGGACGCACGCAGGTCCTCGGAAACCTTCTCAGGCAGCAGGGACAGGTCGCCCACGACGGCCAGCTTCCAGCGCCCCTGGTCAGCCAGGAGCGAGACCGCCTCGCAGATGATGCGCAGCAGCTCGCCCAGCTCGCCGGCATCGCGCGAGAGGTTGTCGGTTGAGAGGAGCCACAGCGTCACGATCGACACACCCGCGTCGTCGGACCACTGGAGGAACTCGCTGATCTTGCCCGCGCCCGCGCGGTGCCCCTGCGAGGCGGTTGCACCCAGGGACTTCGCCCAGCGGCGGTTACCGTCCAGGATGACGCCGATGTGTGCGGGAACGGCGGCGTCAGACAGCTCGGCTTTGAGGCGACGCTCGTACATGTCGTAGAGCATGTTCCACTGGGCCATGGTGTCCCTCCTGATGCTGTCGCACCCCGCGGTGCAGCGTAGTCTTATGCCATTAAGGTTATCGCGCCCGGGGACACAGGGAAACAGAAATACTCTCGGAGTGCGAGAACACGCCTGTCACAATAAGTTACGGCGTAGTAACCTACGGACTCGTAAGAAATGTTGACAGCTCGATCGGGGGAACGAATGAACATCGCATCGCTCACGCCCAAGGAGTGGTTCTCGGGCCAGCTCGTGCAGATCAAGCC
>JAHYYD010000294.1 GCA_019425105.1 Actinomycetota bacterium | reverse complement strand
ATGACCTCGTGGGTGGGAGCCTGAGTTGCGGACTCGGACATGATGCTCCTTTTCGTAACGGATAGACGTATTCGCTTGACACACTACTCCCCCGCGTGGACCACGCGCCACGGCTGGGGTGCGCGCTCAGCGTAACCAGGTGCGGGCGACGCGGCGTCCGGCGTCTTCGAGCGTGACCGATCCTTCCGTCTCGAACACTCCGTGAAGCCCCCATTCGGCCTTCTCGAAGTGCGAGAGACTCGACCTGTGGGTGATAGCGACGACGGGCAGCGCATGCGCTCCAGCGGCACTCGTCACACGCTCGAGCGTCGATTCAGCAAGCAGCGGCGAGGACAGCTCAGGTTCGGCGACGATCACGAGGTCGCAGCCCTCCATCATGCCGTCCAGATCGAGAAGCTGGGACAGCAGATCACCGGTAGAGACGATACGTCCACCGATCGCTGCGATGACGGCCCCCACGCCGCCGCCGGCACCTGAACCGCGCAGGCGCGCCGGGTGGACCTCCTGACCCGCCAAAAGCTGGCGGCGCCTCAGCGGACGGTGCGCGAACGCCTGCGTGAGAGCAGCCGTCAGGGCGGTGTCTTGGCTCTCGATCGGCTCCAGGTCGGGTGCAACGGCAAGGATCGAGTCGAGGCCCACAAGCGGCCGCGCGGTGGATGCCGCGCAGACAAGATCGACGTCGGCATCCGCAACCAGGTCCTGGGCGCGCGTCAGCGCATCGGCGAGCGCCTCGGGCCGCCTCGGATCAATACAGCTATCGCCGAGGAGTCCTTCGAGAAAGCCGATACCGCAGTCCGGGGAAGCGTTGTGTCCCCCCTCAACGATGACCGTCCGCTGCATCCCGAGCGTTTCCGCCACGCACACGCCCGCCTCACGCGACGACGAGGCATCCGTGGGCACGCGCACGAACGAGGCCTGGGAGCGCAGCGCAGCCACGGCCTCGTCGAAGGTTGGTCCGGTACCGACGGGAAGCGTCACCACCGTCGAACTGGGGGCGCCGGTAAGAACGCCCCGTCCGATTGCAGCAAGCGCATCGCCGGTCGGCAAGGCGGGAATACCCCCGTCCCACCGACCGGCGACAACAACACGACTCACAGGGACGCCACGCGCGTCAGCAGAAGCGCCTCGGCGAGGATTGCGGCCTTCAGGTCGGAAATCGACTGCGACTCATCCTCTGAGTGAGCGTTCGTCAGCGGGTCCTCAACGCCGGTGACGACAACCTGCGCGTGGGGGAAGATGCGCTGGAAGTCAGAAATGAACGGGATCGAGCCGCCCACGCCGATGTTGACCGAGGGAACGCCCCAGGCCTCGGTGAGGGACTCGTGCAGCGCCTTCGTGACGGGGGAATCCATGTCAGCCTGGTAGCCGGCACCCGCATCCTCGGCCGTGACCTCGACGCGCGCACCGAAGGGCGCGTGAGCGAGCAGGTAGTCGACGAGCTTGGTCTGGGCCTCGAGGGGATCGACGCCGGGGACCGTGCGCATCGACAGGCGGAAACGCGTGTGCGGGGCAATCGTGTTCGAGGCGTTAGAAACGGGACGCGCGTCAAAACCGATCACCGAGATCGAGGGCTTGGTCCACATGCGGGCGGCAATGTCGCCCGAACCCGCCAACTGCAGGCCCTCGACCATGCCGGCCGCGGCACGCAGCTCCTCCTCCGGCCAATCCACGTCCGCGTGATCCGAACCGCCCAGGCCCGGGACCGCGACATCGCCCTTCTCGTCGAAGAGCGAGGCGATCAGCATCGAGGAAACCGCGACGGAATCGAGCAGCGGGCCACCGAACGCGCCCGAGTGCACCGCGTGGTCCGCGACAGTCACATCGACGGTCACGATCGCGTTGCCGCGCAGCGTCGAGGTGACGGCAGGCTCGCCGACCTTCCAGTTCGACGAATCCGTCACGACGATGACGTCGGCGGCAAGCTCATCCTTGTGCGCATCGAGGAACGCGGTGAACGAAGGAGAACCGATCTCTTCCTCGCCCTCAATGAACACGACGACGTTCACCGGCAGGT
>JAHYYD010000293.1 GCA_019425105.1 Actinomycetota bacterium | reverse complement strand
AGAATCGACTGGCGCAGCGCCTGTCGATGATGAGCCACGACCGCGCGGATGTCGGGCAGGGGCTTCCCCGTACCACCCGGGCGCTCGCGTTGGGCCGGGGGAACGACGCGGGAGCAGCTCAGCTCGAGGCGCTCGTTGACGCGCTCGTTTTTGAACGCGTCATCGTGCCTATTGATGTTGAACCCGACCCGCGCGTGACGGGTACCCACGCCGGAGAAAACGGGCACAACCCGATTGACTTCGTGCGGGCACAGACCCCTGCGGGCGAGGCCCTCGCCATCTATTCGTCAGCCGATGCGCTGTCCGCCCACCGACCGGGGGACCGTCCGATGGCCCTCGACTTCCGCACGATCGGGCTGACCGCCCTCGTCGAGACCGGTGGACGCATCGTCGTCAACCCGGGCACTGACGCCGTGCTGCTGCCCCGCCCCGCCGTCGCTGCCCTCGCGCAGGGGGATGAGTGGCTGCCTGCATGGCGTGACGAGGCTCTGCGTGAGCTCCTGCTCGCCGAGGCCAGCGCCGCATGCCGTGCCATCGTCGACCTGGGCATCGTCTACGCGGGGGATGGACTGACGCGCGTCGTCGTGTCCGTCGACCGCGCGCGATTCGCGCGGGGGGAGGAGGCCTCATCGATGAAAGCTGAGCTGTCTGCGGCTCTGAACGCTGTGGGGACGAACCCGCGCCTCATTGCCTCGGCGGACCGAGTGGAGATCGCTCCCGTCCTGCGCTGAGCATACTCGGCGAGTGCCCACCGACGCGTGAGGCGCGCAATGATCGCTGATCTGGCACTCTCCCGCCATTTCTGGTATAGTAACTATGACCGTCTGGGCGAAAGCCCGGAACGCAAGCGGAGAAATCCCACCTGGATACCCGCCTCTCATCTGAGAGGATGCCGCCCATCAGGGTGTCGCGCAGGGGATCGGGTTCGGCGGTCAGCACCCGTGCGTGTTGACCCTATGGAAGCCTCCGTGCGCGTCGCGTAACGGAGGCTTTTCGTTTCGCGCATAAGGATTCTGTGGAAGGAGCCGCTCATCAGCGAGACTCGCATCAATGAGCGTATTCGAGTCCCCGAGGTTCGCCTCGTGGGACCCGGAGGTGAACAGGTCGGCGTCGTTCGAGTTGAGGACGCGCTGCGTCTGGCCGAAGAGGCCGGACTTGACCTGGTTGAGGTTGCGCCGAACGCTAAGCCGCCCGTCGCAAAGCTCATGGATTACGGCAAGTACAAGTACGAAGCCGCCCAGAAGGCCCGCGATGCTCGCCGTAACCAGGCGAACACGCAGCTGAAGGAAATCCGCTTCCGACTGAAGATCGACGATCATGACTTCGGTGTCAAGAAGGGCCACGTGGAGCGCTTCCTGTCCGCCGGCGACAAGGTCAAGGTCATGATCATGTTCCGCGGTCGAGAGCAGTCTCGCCCCGAGGCTGGCGTTCGCCTCCTGCAGCGCCTCGCCGAGGAAATCGGTGAGCTTGCCACCGTCGAGTCGATGCCCCGTCAGGACGGGCGCAACATGACGATGGTGCTGGCACCCACCAAGCGCAAGGCTGACGCCCTGACTGAGCAGCGCAAGCGCCGCGAGGCCGAGCGCGCTGAGCGCCGGGGCAAGCGCGCGGAGCGCGCCAGCAAGGACCAGGCCCGAGTGGCAGCCGACAAGGCTGACGAACAGGACTGACGGCGATACCCATCGCCTCACAACGAAGGAATAGAAATGCCGAAGAACAAGACTCATTCCGGTGCTAAGAAGCGCTTCCGCACGACCGGCTCGGGCAAGATCATGCGCGAGCAGGCCGGCGCCCGCCACCTGCTGGAGCACAAGTCCAGCCGCAAGACCCGTCGTCTGGCGACCGACCAGGTCCTGGAGACCGCTGACGTCAAGCGCGTCAAGCGTCTGCTGGGCAAGTGAGCTCGAGTTAGAGGAGAACAGTAGAAAATGGCACGTGTTAAGCGTTCTGTCAACGCCAAGAAGAAGCGTCGTACCGTACTCGAGCAGGCCTCCGGCTACCGTGGCCAGCGCTCGCGCATGTACCG
>JAHYYD010000292.1 GCA_019425105.1 Actinomycetota bacterium | reverse complement strand
CCGAGCGTGGAGGAGATCGCGGCGTGTGCGCCCTCGATCGTGTCGGTGCCGCTCTGGCCGGCCAGCGCCGCGGCCGCCAGGAGCAGCAGGCCGATGTTCACCAGACCCGCGATGCTCAGCGCCCAGTAGATGTCGATGCGGGTCGCGCGCAGGAGTCGCGAGAGGTGTCCGGAGGAGTGGTGGGCGTCGCCGGTGGAGGGGCCGAGCTCGTCGGCCTCGTGGTCGTTGACGAGGGAGGAATGCAGATAGACCGCGTGCGGCATGACGGTTGCGCCCAGCATGGACGCGGCCACGAGGACCGAGTCGGTGCCCTGGAAGCGGGGGAGGAGCCCGCCGAGCATGCCTGAGGGGCTGGGGGGTGCGACAAAGAGGCCCGCGAGGAAGCCCAGCGTGATGATGACCAGCAGGCCGACGATGATTGTTTCGAATTGGCGCTGTTTGCCTTCGCCTTGGACGACGAGAAGCGCCATGGACACGGCACCGATGATGATGCCGCCCCACAGCAGTGAGATCCCGAAGAGGAGGTGGAGGGCGAGCGCGCCGCCGATGACTTCGGCGAGGTCGGTCGCGGCAGCCACGATCTCCGCTTGGATCCAAAAGGCGATGCGTCCGGGCTTGGACATGCGATCACCCAGGAGGGCGGGCAGGGATCGGCCGGTGACGAGGCCGAGCTTGGCGGAGAGGTACTGGATGACCATCGCGAAGATGTTCGAGGCCACGAGGACCCACACCAGCAGGTACCCGTAGCGCGCGCCCGCCGTGATGTTGGCGGCGACGTTTCCGGGGTCGACGTAGGCCACGGCCGCGACGAAGGCGGGGCCGAGGAGGGGGATGAGCTTGTGGTGGTGCTCGGTGTCTGTGCTGGTCACGGGAAATCCTCACTGCTGACGGAAATACTTCGGCTACCCGAAACATTACTCGGATTGGCACCCGCGTGGGGTGGGAGAGTGGCGCATGGGACGCGTATGTGGCCAGGTTTTCATCCACGAGGCCGGGGAGAGTTCGCGGATAGGTGCACAGACCCCGTAGTCTAAAGGGGTGACTCCAGAAGAACTTGCTACTCTCATCCGCGCGACCCTGCTGGACGCTGCCGCCGCCGGTCGCATTTCGATCGACCCTTCGCTGGTCCCCGACCCCGTGACTGTGGAGCGTCCGCGCGTGCGTGAGCACGGCGATTGGGCGACCAACGTCGCGATGCAGCTCGGTAAGAAGGCCGGCATGGCGCCGCGCGAGTTCGCGCAGATCCTCGCCGATGACCTGGCTGCCGCAGACGGCATCGACTCCGTCGAGGTCGCGGGCCCCGGCTTCATCAACATCCGCCTGGGCGCGGGTGCGGCCGGCGAGTTGGCGCGCACGATCGTCGAGGCCGGTGCCTCGTACGGCCGCAACGAGACCCTGGCGGGTCGTTCGATCAACCTTGAGTACGTGTCTGCGAACCCGACGGGTCCCGTGCACCTGGGTGGTGCCCGCTGGGCCGCCGTCGGCGACTCCCTGGCCCGCCTCATGGCTGCCTCCGGTGCCGCCGTGACGCGCGAGTACTACTTCAACGATCACGGCTCGCAGATCGACCGCTTCTCCCACTCCCTGTACGCCCGTGCCATGGGCCGCGAGGTTCCCGAGGACGGCTACGGCGGCCAGTACATCGCCGACATCGCCGACCAGGTGCGCGCCGACGCGCGCGCGGCCGGCGAGCCTGACCCGATCACCCTGCCCGAGGAAGAGGCGATTGAGGTCTTCCGCGCTCGCGGTGTCGAGCTGATGTTCGCGGAGATTAAGGAACGCCTGCACTCCTTCCGCGCCGACTTCGACGTCTTCTTCCACGAGGATTCGCTGCACACGTCCGGCGCAGTCGCCGATGCGATCGAGCGCCTGCGCGAGCGCGGGGAGATCTTCGATGAGGGTGGCGCGGTGTGGCTGCGTACGACCACCTACGGCGACGATAAGGATCGCGTCCTCATCAAGTCGGACGGCCAGGCCGCGTACTTTGCGGGTGACGTCGCTTACTACCTGAACAAGCGCGAGCGTGGCGCGGATGCCGCCATCTACCTGCTGGGTGCCGACCACCACGGCTACATCGGCCGCATGATGGCCATGTGCGCCGC
>JAHYYD010000291.1 GCA_019425105.1 Actinomycetota bacterium | reverse complement strand
TCCTTGGGGGCCACGTCGAGCAGCGCGTCGCCGCGCTGGATCTGCCCGCTCGCGACCGGGGTGACCCCACCGAACTTCTTCTTGTTCGTCACGACGACAGGCGTGATGGTCTCGTAGCCGGCCTCGCGGATCACGTCGAGGTCGACCTCGGCGAGCACGTCGCCGCGGCGCACGACGTCGCCCTTGGCGACGCGGGGCGTGAAGCCCTTGCCGTCCAGCTTGACGGTGTCCATACCAACGTGAATGAGGACCTGGACGCCGGAAGCGGACTTGAGGCCGTAGGCGTGGCCGGTCGGGAACGCGACGGTCACGGTGCCATCGAAGGGCGCCACGACGAGGCCGTCGGCGGGCTCGATGCCAATGCCGGGGCCAAGCATGCCCTTGGCGAAGGACTCATCCTTGACCTGCTCGAGCGGAATCGCGGTGCCCGCAAGGGGCGAGGAGACCGAGAGGTCGGCCAGCGCCTCGTCGCTGAAAGACGGGGCGGGCGCAGGAGCAGCGGCAGGAGCAGCAGCGGCGGCAGGAGCAGCAGCCGGGGCAGCAGTGGCAACCGCAGCGGCCACGGGATCGGCAGCCTTGGCGGCGGGCGCGCGGCCCTCCATATCAGCCTTGCCGCGCGTCATGGCGTAGGCGAAGGTGATGCCGAAGGACAGGACGAACACGAGGACCTCGAGGGCCAGGTACGCGGGGATCGACTTGGGGATGATCGACACGAAGCCGACGAAGCCAGCGGCACCCAGGGCCTGACCGCGCACGTTCAGCAAGGCGACGCCCGCAGAGCCGATGGCGGACGCGACCATCGCGCAGTAGAAGGGCCAGCGCAGGCGCAGGTTGACGCCGAAGATCGCGGGCTCGGTGATTCCGAAGACTGCGGAGACGCCACCGGCGCCGGCCAGACCCTTGAGCTTGGCGTCGCGGGTCTTGAAGAAGACGGCCAGGGCAGCCGCGCCCTGCGCGACGTTCGCCATGGAGGCAATCGGGAAGATGAAGTCGCCGACGCCACCGTTGGAAGGAAGCAGCGGGATTTCAATGGCGGGGAAGGACTGGTGCAGACCGGTGACGACGATGGCACTGTAGAAGAAACCGAAGATGAGTCCGCCGAAGACACCGAGCGTCGTGTACGCCCAGTTGATGCCGTAGGTCAGGTAGTTGGAGAGCTCGCGGGTCACGGGGCCGACGATGACGAAGGCCAGGAAGCCGGTGATCAGCAGGGTGATGAGCGGGGTCAGCAGGAAGTCCGCGGTGCCCTTAAGGACCTTGTGCAGGCTCTTTTCGATGAGACACATGATCCAGGTAACGACCAGGGTGGGGATGACCATCGCCTGGTAGCCGACCTTGGTGACCTCGAGGCCGAAGAGATTCCACACGGAGGACTGGTCCGTGTAGGCCCAGAACTTGGCGGCGGCCGCGGCGTCCGTCATGGAGTAGGCGGACAGCAGCGACGGGGATACCATGGCTGCGCCCATCGCGGCACCCAGGTAAGTGTTACCGCCGAAGCGCTTCGCAGCGGAGAAGCCGACGAGGACGGGCAGGAACGCGAAGGCCGCGGAGGAGACGAGGTTGATGAGCGCGTCGTAGTCGGTCAGCGCCGGGTACATCTGGATGACGGACCGCTCGCCAAAAAGCCCCTCGGCCGTCAGGACCGAGTGGAGGGCCATGAGGAGACCACCGGCGATCAGGGCCGGGAGGACCGGGACGAAGATGTCGGCGATCATCTTGATGAAGCGCGAGAAGATGTTGCCGCCGGCCTCGGCCTCTTCCTTGGCCTCGTCCTTGGAGACCTCGCGCACGCCGTGGTTGGCCACCATGTTGGCGTACACCTGGTCGACATCGCCGGGTCCGACGATGATCTGGAACATGCCGCCGGCGGCGAATGTGCCCTTCAGATCTTCGTTGTCGTCGAGGGCCTGCTGGTTGATCTTGGATTCGTCCGCGATCACCAGGCGGAGACGGGTTGCGCAGTGTGCTGCTGCGCTGATGTTGGAGGCGCCGCCGACTGCTTCGACGACTTCTCCTGCCACCTTGGCGTGATCCATCGCTGATCACATTCCTTTCTGAAAACCCCACGCGCAACGCCATTGTTACGCCGCGCTGGGCGGTGTGTAGCAATCG
>JAHYYD010000290.1 GCA_019425105.1 Actinomycetota bacterium | reverse complement strand
ATTTCTTCTCCTTGACGCATCTGCCGCAGGTCGGAAGCGCCTGGTTGGGCGGGTCTTGCCCGCTCATCTGACGTGTGATCGTGCGCCTCGGTGTCCCCCTGCGGCAGGATGAACCGCGCACAATCCCGGTTATTATCCCACAGCCTCGAGCACATCTGCCAGTGCGCCGCCGCATTATGCGGTGAGATCACGCACCATGACGACGTCGTAGTTGCGCACGCCTCCCACATCAAACGTACGGCTCGAGCGTTTGCGGAAGCCGTGGCGTTTGTAGAAGGCCTGTGCGGATTTGTTGCCACGGTTAGTGCCCAGGACGATGGACGTGTGCCCAGCCTCGCCTGCGTCGGCGAGCGCTCGTTCGATCAGCGCATCGGCGATGCCACTCCCCCGACACTCCTCGTCCACGTAGCACTTGGACAGGTAGGCACTGCCTTCCTCGACGCGCCCGGGGCGCACAAGATCACCGGGCAGCGCGTGGGCACCAACGTGGGTCAGCACATAACCGACGAGCGTGCCCTCGACCTCGGCAACAAAAAGCCGATGCTCCTCAGGAGAGGAGATGACAGCCTCAAAGACGGTCGGCGACAGCTGCGTCACGATGTGTTCCTCGATCGCCTCAGCCGGGAGGGAAGAAGGGCACGCATCCGGGAAGGTACGCGCAGCAAGCTCGCTGACAGCGGCGGCATCGTCGGGCCTTGCGAGGCGCACCTGAACGCGATACGCCGTTCCGTCACGGGTGTAGGCAACGCCGCAAGAAGCGAGTGCCGCACGATCCTCACCCGTCAGGGAGGAAGCATCCAATGCCAGCGCGAGATCGGGCCGAATCCGCGCGGTTTTCTCTATCGCGCGGTCACGACGCCAGCGTTCGATCGCGGCGTGGTTGCCACCGAGGAGAACCTCCGGAATCTCGAGGGAACGAAAGTCGCGCGGCTTCGTGTACACGGGATATTCGAGTAGTCCCGCTCCCGAGTGTGACTCTTCGACGAGCGACTCCGGGTTGCCCATAAAGCCGTCGAGGAGACGCGCAACCGCCTCGGTCAGGACCATTGCTGCGACCTCACCGCCGTTGAGGACGTAGTCACCAATGGAAAACTCGACGACTTCGATCCCTGCGTCTCGGTAGTGCTCGGCGACGCGCGCGTCGATCCCCTCGTAGCGTCCGCAGGCGACGATGATCTGGCCGGCGTGCGCGAGGTCCTCCACTCGGGCCTGCGTGAGCGGCGTGCCTGAGGGCGTCGGGATCGCGAGGACACGCCTCGGCGAGGCCGTGGCCCCTTCCCCGCAACGCTCCGGAAGCGCAGCGGAGAGTACCTCGTCCAAGGCGCGGGCCCACACGTCCGCGCGCATCACCATGCCGGCGCCGCCGCCGTACGGGGTATCGTCGACGCTGCGATGCTTGCCCGTGGCCCAGTCGCGCAGGTCATGCGCGTGCAGGTCTACAAGACCCGTCTCTTCCGCTTTGCCCATCAAGGACAGTCGGAGGGGCGCGAAGTAGTCGGGAAAGATAGAGATGAGATCGAAACGCACGAGCTCAGCGACCTTCGCGCTCCGACACAGCATCATCATCAAATAGCCCCGGAGGTGCGTCGATGATGACAACGCCCCCCTCAACGTCGACAGTCGGGACGAGGGCCGTCACGAAAGGCACCATAACGGTTCCACGCTCCGTGGCCACGAGGAGGAGATCCTGCGCGGCACCGGGCGTGAGCCCGCTGACGGTACCGAGAACATCGCCAGACGGAGTGCGCGCCTCAAGGCCCTTCAGCTCGTGCGGATACCAGGCGTCCTCCTCCGGATGAGCATCGACGAGCAGGCGCACGCCGCGCAGCGCCTCCGCTTCCTCGCGGGAATTGCATTCCTCAAACGAGGCGAGCACGCGCTCCTTGTGGACACGAACGCTCCTCACCGTGAGGTGGCGCTTCTCCCCCGCGATATCCAACCGGGCACCGGGTGCCAGAACCTCGGGGTCATCACTGCGCACGTCCACGATAACCTCTCCACGCAGGCCGTGGGCGGGGCCGACGATAGCGGCGGTGAGCTGCATATGTTCTCCTCACGATGAACGGGGACTCCCCCGAAGGATACAACGAAGGGGCCCGGCAATGCCGGACCCCTC
>JAHYYD010000029.1 GCA_019425105.1 Actinomycetota bacterium | reverse complement strand
TTGGTAGCGCACTTGACTGGGGGTCAAGGGGTCGTGGGTTCAAATCCCGCCAGCCCGACGAAAGAACCGTGAGGGTATGTCCCTCACGGTTTTTTGTCTGTCCGAACAGGTGTAGCCTGCACTGTTCTTGACGGAAGGGACCTCTGTCCTTAGTGGTGTGCGTCCCCATAATTTGTAACCGAAATGTGATCCAGATTTAGCTGCTTTTATTTCGCCCGGTAAAACGTAGTTTTTCGGAAAAGATTGGCCGATTTCCGCAGGTAGAGGACGGTCATTCCATGTGTTTGGGCAGTCACAAGTACTTCAATGCCTAGAGTAAACTGTTTCACAGGTCGAAGTCGTCAACGGGGATGATTTCGACCTGCTTACTTTCACCGGGCACGCAGCGGATACCTGACCGCGGGCGGCTTCTGTGTTTGTTCGTCAGCCGCCGCTTGTGATTGCGCGGATGCGTGATCTTTCCTCTTCGGACGACGAGCCCTGGCCTCGTGGCGGGGGAACGAGGCCGGGGCAGTGCTGCGTCGGGGGCTAGAGGATGCTCACTCGGAAGTCCCAGCGCCTGTGTCGGTGTTATCGGCTGCAAACTCCTCGAGGGTGGGCGCCTGCGAATCGGGGTTCTGGAACTCAGTCACAGTCGTGACGACGTTGACAGCGGGATCGGAAATATTCATGGCCGTCGTATTGCCGGACTCGTCGACAACGTTCAATCGGTTATCGGGAGTCAGTTCCACGATGAAGAGGTCTTCCAGTTCACCGAGACCGGCCTGAGAAATTTCGTGTCGCAGCCAATCCTCGTCTCGATGGGCGAGGTTGAGGTTGTCAGCTACGATCTGGCCATTGGACACCAGAACGTAGTTAACACCGCCCTCACCCTTGCGGCGAACAGTCAGGGAGCCGTTGGCTTCGCGCTGCACGAGGCTGATGTCGCTCAGCGAGAAGAAACCCATGCCGCGTAGCTCCGCGAGAAATTCGACCGGGTCGAGCTTGTGATCCGGGCTGTCGAGCGCGTCCTGAGTGAAGCGTCCCCCCTCGATGATCGTGTATGCACGTCCCATCACGAGGGAACGTGTTGGCATGAACTGAGAGGTGAGGAAATTCAGACCCGAGATGATAGCGAAGGTCACAAGCAGAAAGCTCACGTACTCGGCGAATGAGATGGCGTGGTTGTAGATGACGCCGCCGATAATGCCGCCGAGAATGAAGTTCCCGATAAAGTCGATCGGTGTCATCTGGACCGTCTGCTGCTTGCCCGTGAGGCGCAGGTGGAGGACGATCAGGATGACACCGATCAGGAGCTTAAAGACCGTCATTTCGAAGCCGTGAAAGTCGAACATGACGCAACTCTATCCGCGGGTGGGGGCGCGTTGCCCCGCAGTGTGATCAGCTCGTCGGATCCGCGTCGATTGCTCCCTGAATGTCGTGGAAGATCAGGTTCGAGATCTCCACTTGCACCTTCTCAACCTTCGGCACGTCACGTAGGAGCAGCGGGTCGTCTGCGGAGGTCTGGAGGGCAAGCGTGCCACAGCCGAAGATGCGGTCGTCGAAATCCTTCTCGATTTGAACGTCCGAAATGCGGGTGAGGGGCAGGTCATGGCCGGTGCGCTTGATGACGCCCGTGCGCGTGATGACGCGCTTCGTGGTCACCGTATAGGTGGTTGTGATCCACTTGATCCACGGGACGGCAATGAGCGGGATCGACAGGAGAAGAACCGCAATCCAGATGGTCGCAAGTGCCCAGTAGCGCGCGTTCTCGGGGACGTAGAAGGAACCTACTGCGGCGGCGATGACGAGGATGGACTCGACGATGATCGCCGGCAGCAGCTTCTTGATGTGAGTATGCATGTGGCGGACGACGATCTCGCCCTGGCTGAGAAGCTTCTGTGACAGTGCCATGGCACCATCATGCCAGATAGCGGCTGTCTGTGAGTACGTGCGAGCCACACGTGTGGCTACCCCGTCGTGATGTTACGCCGGGCGCCGATGCGTTCCAATGATGTCCGTGTTGACGATGCCAATCGCGGCCATGAGCGCGAGCATCGTTGTGGGTCCCACGAATCGAAAGCCCCTGCGCTTGAGGTCGGTGGCCAGAGCCAGCGACTCCGGCAACTGCGTGGGCACTTCCTCCTGCGAGCGGGGACGCGGATCCTGCGCAGGGCGGTATGACCAGACGAGTTCGCCGAGGTGCGACGGAGCGGTCGGATCGGCCTCGCTGCGCAAGGCGACCGTCGCACGCGCGTTCGTGATCGCCGCCTCTATCTTTCGTCGATTACGAATAATGCCGGGTGTGCCCACGAGGCGATCGATATCCGCGGTCGTGAAGGCCGCGACACGGTCGGGGACGAATCCTTCGAATGCCTCCCGGAAGGCCTCGCGCTTGTCCAGTACCGTACGCCAGGAGAGTCCGGCCTGGAAGCCTTCCAAGACGAGACGCTCAAACACGCCGACCTCGTCGTGAACGGGGAATCCCCATTCGTGGTCGTAGTAGTCACGGATGAGTTCGTCGTGGGAGGCCCAGGTAGGGCGGATGAGGCCGTCGCTGCACCGCACGAGCCCATCGGGGAGGCCCAGGGAAAGAGGGGAGTTGTGTGAAGTAGTCATGAGTCGATCCTGCTCCCCGGTCATGACTGCGTCAACGCGTCAGCGGCGACCTGTGGATACACGTGTGAATCCGCCATGGCCTGTGGATAACTGCTGAGAAAAGCGAAGGCGGCTGCGAGAAAGAGAAGGTCGGGATACCAGGGTGTGGCATCCCGACCTTACTCGTGGGGTTTACTTGCGGCGCCGCTCGCGCACGCGCACCGAGATCTGGATCGGTGTCCCGGCGAAACCAAAAGTCTCACGTAGACGACGCTCAATGAAACGACGGTATCCGGGGTCGAGGAACCCGGTTGTGAAGAGGACGAAGCGCGGAGGTTTGCTTGACGCCTGGGTGCCGAAGAGAATTCGCGGCTGCTTACCCCCGCGCAGCGGGTGCGGGTGCGCCGCCACGAGCTGCCCCAGGAACGCGTTGAGCTGGCCGGTCGGAATGCGGGTTTCCCAGCCCTCGAGTGCGGTGTCTAGCGCCCGCACGATGCGATTCGTGTGCCATCCCGTCTTTGCGGCGAGGTTGATGCGCGGCGCCCACTGGACCTGAACGAGCTCGCGCTCAAGCTCGTTCTTAATCTCCTTTTGGCGCTCCTCATCCACGAGATCCCACTTATTCGTGACGATCACGAGGGCGCGTCCCGCGTCGATGACCTGCTGGACGACGCGCACGTCCTGCTCGGTGAGCGGGGCTGAGCCGTCGATGAGGACCAGCGCAACCTCCGCCTTTTCAATGGCGGCCTGGGTGCGGATCGACGCGTAGTAGTCCGCGCCGGTCGTGCGGTGCATCTTGCGGCGGATACCTGCGGTGTCGATGAACCACCATGAGCGTCCGTCCAGCTCGATGAGTTCGTCGACCGGGTCGCGAGTGGTGCCCGCCAGCTCGTTGACGACGACGCGCTCGCCGCCAGCGAGGGCGTTGAGCAGAGACGACTTGCCGACGTTCGGACGCCCCACCAGGGCAACGCGTCGCGGACCGCCAGAGGGCAGCGCCGTGGCAACCGCAGACTCGGTGGGCAGAACCTCCATGATGACATCGAGGAGGTCGCCGGTACCGCGTCCGTGCAGGGCTGAAATGGGGTGGGGCTCGCCGAGGCCGAGACTCCACAGGTACGCCGCGTCTGCTTCCTGCAGCGGGGAGTCGACCTTATTCGCGGCGAGGATGATCGGCTTCTTCTTCGACCGAAGCATCTCGACGATACGTTCATCGGAGGCTGTCACGCCGACGGTTGCGTCGAGCACGAGGACGACGGAGTCGGCCAGGTCAACCGCAATCTCTGCCTGCTCAGCAACGGAACGGTCCAGGCCCTTGACGTCAATTTCCCAGCCACCCGTATCAACGAGCGTGAAGTCGCGGCCCGCCCACTCGGCCGGGTAGGAGACGCGATCTCGAGTCACGCCGGGCGTATCCTGCACAACGGCCTCGCGCCGCCCCAGAATACGGTTGACGAGCGTGGACTTTCCGACGTTCGGGCGACCGACGACAGCGAGAACGGGCAGACCCGCGGCAACATCGCCTGCTTCCGCGAGCGCGGCTTCGCCGGCCAGAAGCGCCAGGTCTTCCTCGTCGAGGTCGAACTGGTCGAGGTTGGCGCGCATGACGCGAGCGCGCGCCTCCGACTCTTCGTCGCTCATTTCGAGGGCGAGGGACGAGGCCGCGGCCTCGTCGGCGCTGTAGTTGTCGAGAGTGTCGGCCTCGAATTCGGCGGGCGCGTCGGGCTGATTGTCAAAGTCATTCACCCGCTCAGTCTACGGCGTGGCGCGCCGCAAAGGCCCGATGGGAGCCCCGGCGGCGCGCCAGTTCACAGATAACGGTGCGTTACTCGTGCGCGCGCACGTCGCCTTCGAGGACCTCGGCGGCGACGGGAACGTCGTTGTAGCGGTGGTGGATTCCCTGGATCTCCTGATACCACTCGGCGCCCTTGCCCGTAATGATGACGGTGTCACCGGGCTGGGCCGCGAGGATTGCCCGGCGCACGGCATCGCGTCGGCAGGTCGTGACCTCGGTGACGTCGGCCATGTCTGGGCGCACGGAGGCGATGCCTCGGAGCAGATAGTCGCGAATCGACTGGGGATCCTCGGTGCGTGGATTCTCATCCGTCACCCACAGGATGTCTGCCTCGCGGGCGGCGATTGCGGCGAGTTCCTCACGCTTGGTGGCATCGCGGTCGCCATCGGTGCCGAAGACGATGACGACGTTGCCCTCCGTGAGCTCACGTGTCGAGCGCAGCGTCCACTCGAGAGCCTCTGGCGTGTGCGCGTAGTCGACGATGACGAGCGGCTGGCCGCCCGGCGTAGGGTTGACCTTTTCCATGCGGCCGGGGATCTGGGGAGCATCCTCAATCGCACCGATGACGTCAGCGAGTTCAATACCCAAGCTGACGGCGGCAACGATCGCGACCGCGGTGTTTTGGATATTGACCTCGCCGAGGATGGGCATCGCGACGCGGTGGCCAGCGCCCGAGGGATCGACGAGGGTGAAGACGGTGCGACCGATCGTCTTGTCAGGCGTCACATCCCGGACTTGCCAGTCGGCGTCGTTGTCAGTTAGCGCAGACACCGTCGTCACAGGGACCGTCGCCTGCTGGGCGAGGCGACGGCCCCACTCATCATCGACGCATACGACGGCGCAGCGGGAGTGCTCAGGCGTAAACAGCAGGGCCTTCGCCTGGAAGTAGTTTTCCATGTCACCGTAGTAGTCGAGGTGATCGTGTTGCAGGTTCGTGAACGCGGCAACGTCGAAAACGATTCCGTCGACGCGGTGCAACGAAAGAGCATGAGCGGAGAGCTCAATGACCCCCGCACCGCAGTTGTATTCCTCGGTGGCTGCCAGGAAGCGGGCGATGACGGGTGCCTCGGCGGTCGTGCGTACGGCCTCGAACGAAATCGGGCCGACGTGCGTTTCCACGGTGCCACACAGCGAGGCATCGGGGAAACGTGACGCGATGGCCGCGCGCATCAGATACGAGGTCGTCGTCTTACCGTTCGTGCCGGTGACAGCCATCGTGGTCAAACGCGTGGCGGGGGAGGCGTAAACGTTGGCGCACAAGCGCGGAACGACGCCACGCGGGTCGGCGACCTGAACGACGGGGACCCCCAGGCCTCGTTCAAATGCCTGAGTGCGACCCTCCTCGTCGGTGAGAACAACGCTCGCCCCGGCCTCGATCGCTGCGTGAGCGAAACGAATTCCGTGCTGCTTCAGGCCGGGAATCGCCACGAAAAGCCACTCTGGCTCGCAGTCGTCGGAAGAAACGGTGATGCCGCGCAGGGATAACGTCGAGTCGGCAATCGACGCGGGGGCACCATCGGGAGCGAAAAACCCTTGGATCTCCAGGCCCGACAGCGCGGTCGTGAGTGGCACGGGGGCAACCGTGGGGCGAATATCAATCACTGAAGTCATGCCCCTACTGTAGTTCGTCGCTGCGGCGGCGCGCGCCACACAGAGCGACCGTGACACAGTAGGATAGGTGTCATGCAGATTTTGACACGCAACGAAGCAACACATCGCGCTGCCCATCTACACGTCTTCGCCATCGACGTCGTGGTCGATATCCGAGGAGCCCAAGACACCACGATTCCCACCTATCCCGTGACGTCGACGCTGACGATGACATCGGACGAGGAGCGCACCTTCATCGACATCGTGGGCGATGTCACCAAGATCCTCCTCAATGGTGCCCCTCACCCGTTCGAGGAAGATGAAGACCGAGTGTGGGTCGGCGGACTGCCCGTAGGGGAGCCCATCACCCTTCAGGTCCGCGCTCTCGCGCGCTACTCGCGCAGCGGTGAAGGCCTGCACCGCTACACCGATCCCGAGGACGGCGAGGTGTACCTCTACACCCAATTCGAGCCCAACGATGCCCACCGCGCGTGGCCGTGCATCGACCAGCCGAACGTGAAGCCGGAATGGACATTCCACGTCATTGCACCGGCGGGTTGGGTTGTCTCCTCCAACGGGATTGAGACAGGCGTCGAGGCTGTGGACGAGACGGGCGCGCTCCGTCATGACTTCACGGCGACCCGTCCGCTCTCTAGCTACATCACGGCGATCGTTGCCGGCCCGTGGGCGGTCATCGAGGGAGGCACCTGGAGCGGTGGCGCGTCGGATGGCGGGCACGCCGAGCTGGCGCTGCGACTCCTGTGCCGTCGTACCCTCGCACGCTACCTCGACGCCGATGATGTCTTCGAGGTGACCCGCGCCGGACTCGACTTCTACCATGCGCGCTACGGCGTCACGTTCCCGTGGGGCTCCTACGACCAGGTATACGTGCCCGAATACAACCTGGGTGCCATGGAAAACCCGGGCTGCATCACCTTCAACGAAAACTACATTTCGCGCTCGGCGCCCACGTTCTCCGAGCGCCAGCGCCGCGCGAACACAACGCTGCACGAAATGTGCCACATGTGGTTCGGAGACCTCGCCACGCCCTCGTGGTGGGACGACCTGTGGCTGAAGGAATCCTTTGCCGAGAACCAGGGTGCCAGCGCGATTGCAACCGCCACGCGTTACGTCGGAGAATGGGCGAACTTCGCGATGAACCGCAAGATCTGGGCCTACACGCAGGACCAGATGCCGACCACGCACCCGATCGCCGCCGACATTGCGGACGTTGCGGCTGCAAAGACCAACTTCGACGGCATCACCTACGCCAAGGGTGCGTCCGTCCTCAAGCAGCTGGTTGCCTGGGTCGGTGAGGACGCCTTCTATGAGGGCGCACGCCGCTACTTCGCCGAGCACAAGTTCGGCGCGACCAACCTGCAGGATCTGCTTGTTGCGCTTGAGGGTGCTTCGCGCCAGGAGCTCTCTTCGTGGAAGAACGCGTGGCTGGAGACCTCCGGTCCGTCGACGTTGTCTGCTTCGTGGGTGACGGATGCAGTCGGTGCGATCACAGACTTCACGCTGCATCAGAGCGGCGAGGCCTGTGGGGGAGTTCTGCGTCCCCACCGTGTCACCGTGTCTACGTGGCGGGTCGCCGCCGGTGCGCTCGAACGTACGCACAGCTTCGACGTGCGCATCGAAGGCGAACAGGCTCCCATTGATCCCGATGGGCTCCTCGCGGTTCCCGGCGGAGCCGCCTCCGCTGACCTCGTCGTCGTTAACGACGACGACCTGACCTACGCGATTTCGCGCCTGGATGAGCGTTCGACCGACGTCGCGCTCACCTACGTGGGGTCGATCGACGTCGCGCTGACGCGCGCAGTTATCTGGGCGTCTTTGTGGAACGCGGTGCGCGACGGCTTGCTGGATCCGCGCCGCTTCATCGTCGCCGTCCTCACGGCCGTGCCCTCGGAGACTGAGCCAGCCATCCGCGATCGTCTGCTTCTCTTCGTCGCTGAAGCGATTTCGTCATTCCTGCCGGGTGACCTGCGCGCAGACGTGCACGACCAGGTCCTGGCCACCACGATCCGCTTGTCTCGTGAGACGCAAGACGCCGATGCCTGGCGCTCCTACACGCGCGCCTTTATCGCCGAGTTCGCGGCACGCGGTGGAGACGAGTACGAGGCGACCGTGCGCAGTTTTGCGGCGAGCGATAACCCGGACATTGCCTGGCGCGCGCGCCGAGCGCTGGCGGCGCGAGGCCTCGTCGATGCGGGTGCCATCGAAGCGTGGCGCAGCGCCGACGGTTCGGGGGAAGCAGCGCGTATGAGCGTCGAGGCGCTCGCCTCTCTGCCAATCGAGGAAGCGCGCCGCCACGCGTGGGAGTCGGTGTATTCGGAGACTCTGTCGAACGACTTCCTCACCGCGACGCTTGCCGGTTTGCAGGCCTCGTCATGGGAAGGTGAACCGGGCATTGAGGCAGCCGTCGATCGTCTTCGTTCCTACTGGGAGTCCCACACGATTGGTATGGCACTGCGCTATGCCAATGGGGTGCTCGCGTACGGGCTCGATATCGATCGTGACGGTAGCGTGTCCCGCTCGGTAGGCCTGCTGCGCTCCTGGCTCGACACCAATAGTGATGCACCCGCGCAGCTGCGCCGCATCGTCATCGAGCATCTCGACGCGTTTGAGCGTGACGAGCGCGTGCAGCGCCGTTGGAAGCAGGACCAGTGACACACGGGGGACATCGAGGTAACGCGGCAGGGCAGGCGGAGCAGGCCACCCATGCCGTCCCTGTCGACCCTGCGGCCTCGATGTCCCTCTTGAACTCCCTGCTCGCCAATCCCCTGGATGCGGGCTACGAACACTATCGTGCCGATCACGGTTCGAGGCCAGCGAGTCTCATCGGAAAAATTGGCGTCTTCGCAGTTGCAGTCGCACTCGGTTTCGGGTCTATCGTTGCAACCTCCTCGCTCCGCGCACCTTCGGGGGACGTGAAATCTGATCTCAAGACTCAGGCGTCCGAGCGCTCGGCGACCGTCGAAGCCCTGAATGATGACGTGCAGTCGCTGGGCCGCGCCATCGATCAGTATTCCGAATCGGGCGCGAGCGCAGCCGCCGATCCGGCACAGGACATGGTGACTGCAACGACTCCGGTACGAGGCCCCGGCATCACCGTTACGCTCGCGGATCGTAGCGGTCCCGGCAAGGGGAGTGGGGCGGTACGTGACCAGGATCTTGCGATGGTCGTCAATGCCCTGTGGGCTGGCGGCGCCGACGCAATCTCTGTCAACGGTCAACGGATTGGCCCCGACACCTTCGTGCGCACGGCCGGTTCCGTCATCCTCGTTAATGTCACACCCGTGTCTTCGCCCTACGAAGTTTCTGCGATCGGCGACTCTAACGCCCTGTCTGTCTCTCTTGTGCGAGGGGCCACGGGAGACTACCTGTCGGCTGCGCAGTCAGTGACCGGTATGACCGTCTCCTCGAAAGTCTCCGACAACATCACGATGGAAGCGCTCACGCTTACGGACTCCCACTATGCAACGCCGGTGGGAGCATCCAACGAAGGAGGTTCTTCATGATTGCCGTTATCGGCTTAATCATCGGCATTGTTCTCGGTGTGCTCCTCGACCCGACGGTGCCAGCGTGGCTCACCCCGTTCCTGCCCGTGGCCGTTGTTGCGGGCCTCGATGCTCTCTTTGGAGCCGGACGAGCGTGGCTTGAGGGCCGCTTCGCTGACCGAGTCTTCGTCACGTCCTTCTTCTGGAACGTTGTCGTGGCCTGCCTCCTCGTCTTCCTGGGGACGCAGCTCGGTGTCGGCTCGGCAATGACGACGGCGGTTGTCGTCGTTCTTGGCATCCGTATCTTCTCCAATACGGCATCGATTCGCCGCCTACTGCTGAAGGCTTGAGATGAACGAAGAATCCTCGACAGCTCGCGCCAGCGACGAGACACCCGAGAAGCTCACGCGCGCGCACGGCACCCACCGTGAAGAACGCGTCCACCCCCGTTTGTGGCCGCGCGCTCGCCAAGCATTCTTCGCGCTGCCCCGCGGGCTCCACGTCGTGATGCTCGTAATCTTCATGATTCTTGGTTTTGCCTTGGCGACTCAGGTGCGCGCACAACGCTCGGATCCGCTTGAGGGGCTCTCGGAACAGGACCTCGTGACTGTTCTCGATGAGCTCAGTACGCAGGAACAAAACCTGCGCAATCGCCGCGGCGAACTCTCCAGCGAACTCGACGACCTGCGCAGCGCAGCCAGTGAGGCCGACGCTCGCGAGCAGGCCACACGTAAAGCGCAGACTCAGGCGCAAATTGCAGCGGGCACTGTCGCGGTGCACGGCCCCGGTGTGACGGTGGGCGTGACGGATCCCGGCGCGAATCTGACGCCTACGCAGTTTGTTCAGACCCTGGGGGAGCTTCGTAACGCCGGTGCCGAGGCCATCGAACTCAACGGCGTGCGTCTGTCCACGCGTTCGGCGTTCACTGGCCAGGCTGGTTCGATCGTCGTCGATGGCACCCCGATCTCCTCTCCGTATACGTGGAAGGTGATCGGCGAAGGACAGACGATTGCGACAGCCCTCGACATTCAAGCTGGTTCAGCGGCGCAAATGCGAGCCAAGGGGGCGACGGTGACGATCACGCCGGTTAATGATCTATCGATTTCGTCGATTGCTACCCCGAAGCCACCTCAGTTTGCGACCTACGGGTGATGTCGTGTGCTGCAGGCGTTTCGCACCGGCGTTCTCGCGCCTGATGCAAGGCGAACGTTTACACTTATCAGAGTCCATCTTCTTACTTATTGGAGCGCACAATGTCTGACAACCAGCCGTTCGATCCGACTGCAACCTCAGTTTTCGGCTTGGCGCCTGTGGTTGATGAGGTCGAAGAGGCACCCGTTGCGCTGTCTGCTCGTGATCGCGAAGCAGTGGAGGCCCTGCCTGCGGGCTCTGCGCTGCTCATTGTTCAGCGCGGGCCGAACACGGGTGCGCGTTTCCTCCTTGATCCGGAGGTGACCAACGCCGGTCGCTCTCCCAAGGCCGACATTTTCCTTGATGACGTCACCGTGTCGCGTAAGCATTGCCAGTTCATCGCGTCCGAGGGCGGGCACATCGTCCGCGATTCGGGTTCTCTGAACGGTACGTACGTCAACCGTGAGCGCGTTGATTCCATCCAGCTGCATGCCGGTGACGAAGTGCAGATTGGTAAGTATCGTCTGACCTATCAGCCGTCGACCAAGCAGGCCTGACGTGTCCGCAGCCGTTGCGCATGCACGGGGGGCGGCTTCGTCCCATGAGGCGCGCTCGTGGCCGCACGACGTCGATCACAGCCCCGAGCTGTCGATCGGCCGTGTTGTTGATGCCCTGAAGGAAGAGTTCCCTGCGATCTCGCTGTCCAAGGTGCGCTACCTGGAGAGTGAGGGGCTTGTCGCGCCCGCACGCACGGGCTCGGGCTACCGCAAGTACTCGGCCGCTGACGTGGAGCGGCTACGCTACGTACTGACCGAGCAGCGTGACTCGTTCACTCCGCTCAGCGTCATCCGTACGCAGCTCGATGCTCTCGATGCCGGGCATACGCCGACGCGACGCAGGGTGGCCCAAGTCGTCTCCTCTGAGGGACAGACGGTCTCGCTGGGAGGACGGCGGGCTATCCCTGCTGCGGACTTGGCCGACTTGACGGGCGTCGATATGGAGACGTTGGAACGCTACACGCGTCTGGGACTCATTACGCCAGACCTGGCGGGGTACTTTCCCGCTCGCTGCGTTCAGGCGGTGTCTGCGATCGCGCGCTTGGAGTGCGCCGGCGTCGATGTGCGCGTGTTGCGCGCGGTCCGTCAGGGTGCCGAGCGGAGTGCCGATATTATCGATCAGACCGTGTCCTCACAGAGGGGACGAGGCCGTGGCGCGGATCGCGAACGTGCGCGTGCTCGGGCGGTTGAGCTGGGGGAGTTGTTCGCCGAGCTGCATCGTGAGATGCTGACGGTTGCTGTATCTGCTCTCGCGGACGATGGAGACTAAGTCTCATGTTGAACATGAAGGTTAGACTCGCCGCTTCAGTCGTTGACCACCGTGCGTCGGTGCTCTACCGTAGTCCTGTTCTCATCAAGTACCACCTGCAAGGAGCCCGACAGTGAGCGCACAAGCGAACGTCGCTAGCCGGCAAGGCATGCTTTTCGGCGACCCGCTCGAAGGCCTTGACACCGACGAGATGGGCTACCGTGGCCCGGTTGCATGCAGCGCCGCTGGTATCACGTATCGCCAGCTTGACTACTGGGCTCGTACCGGCCTCCTCCAGCCGTCGATCCGCGCCGCACGCGGTTCTGGTTCTCAGCGCCTCTACTCCTTCCGTGACATCCTCGTTCTGAAGGTCGTGAAGAAGCTCCTCGATGCGGGTGTGTCGCTGCAGCAGGTTCGTGTCGCCGTCTCCTCGCTGCAGAACAGGGGAGTGGATGATCTCGCATCGATCACCCTGATGAGCGATGGGGCCTCCGTGTACGAATGCACGTCGACAGATGAGGTGATTGATCTCCTTCAGGGCGGCCAGGGTGTTTTCGGTATCGCCGTTGGCCGCGTCTGGCGCGAGATCGAAGGTTCTCTCGCTGAGCTGCCGCTCGAGCGTTCCGAGCCGGCATTCGTCGACGAACTGGCGCAGCGACGCCGCGCGAAACTCTCCGCGTCCTGACGCGACGTATTCGACGATAGGGTGTGGGGGCCAGGCTCAGCCTGGCCCCCACACCCTTTTGTTCTGTCAGCGCGCTTATCTGCGCGCGGATTAGCGGCGACCGAGCGGGCGGCTCACCGTGTACGACGCCTCGATGTCGGTAATTTCAACGGTGACCAGGCCGTTTGCGTCGACAATGTAGGACTCTTCGATGAGGGGCCCATCGTCGGTGCGGACGACGGGAATCGTGGTGAGATCGATATCATCGAGACGCAGTGCCCGATCGAAGGGAAAGATAACCTCGCCGTAGGGCTGCAGGTCGCCGCGGGGCACCCCGGCCTCGTCGAATGACGAATACTCGACGAAGCGGAAGTAGCCGATGTTGTGTGCCGCCCGGTAGCGGCGCTTGATCGTCATGGTCTCACCTGGAGCAAGCTCAGTGTTCGGCTCAAGGAGCGTGTCGAATGAGATGAACGAGCCAGCCTCGCGCTCACGGAAGACGCCGACGCCGCGAGAGAGCTGTTCGCGTACTGTGTACGCGGCCTCGGGATCGGCACCGATGGCCAGACCGATCGCGGTCGAGGCTGCCGTGTGTGGGGAGCGGTGCACGCGGCGGCCGAAGCGCGAACGGAGGATGCGGGCGACCAGCGGCAGCTGCGAGCCACCGCCCACGACGTAGAGACCGGCGATATCGCCGCCCAGCTGACCAACGCCTGACGCGTCGGGCACCAAGAGGGGTTCCATGGCCTCGATCGTCGCATCGACGAGGGGAGTGGCAGCCTCGTAGAAGTCCGCAACGGGGATCGTCACGGGCTTTCCGTCGACGGGTACGGTGATGAACTTCGTCGAGGGGGAGAGGGTCTCCTTCGCGTCGCGTGAGTCTTCGACGAGACGCTCCCACGCCTCGTCGCCGAGCTTGCCGGAGTCGGTGCCGCCAGCCGCTGCGAGACGGGTGGCGAGTACGACGTCGAAATCGTCGCCGCCGACCATGTTGAGGCCACGTGATCCCATGACCTCGTGGAGTGTGCCTGTAGCCGACACGATCGAAGCGTCGAACGTGCCACCACCCAGGTCGTAGACGAGGATCGCTGTGCGCTTCGAGTTGAGCGTCCCCGCGTGACGGTGGGTGTACTCGAAGCCTGCGGCGGAGGGCTCGTTCACCATTGCAAGGACATCCCAGCCGGCTCGGCGGAAGGCCTCAAGGGTGAGGAAGCGCTGCGCAGACCACGCGTGCGCAGGGACGCCCACGAGAGCCTCGAGCGGCTCAGATGCGGGGAGGGAGGCGACGGAGGAATTGGTGCGCAGCTGGTGCTCAACGTAGCTGAGGAAGCCAGTCAGTGCGTCGAGAATTGAGATGCTGTGGTTACCGAGGCGCAGAGTGGACGTGTCAGTGACTGATGGATCGGAGAGTAGACGCTTGAAGGAACGCAGATGAGGTGCACCTTCGTGGGCAGCTTCTTCCGCGTCGAAGCCGTACACCAGGTGGTCCCCGTCAAGAGCGATGATCGACGGGACGAAATCAACCGTATCGTCATTATTGTTGACGAAGGAGACGATGGGATAGTTCCCTCGGTCAACGATAGCGATCGCGGTGGTTGTGGTACCAAAATCAACTCCGAGTCTCATGACACCCACACTAGCGTTTATTGACGGGAGCTCCTAGGACGTCTCGCCGGTCGTTCGCACATTTCCCAGTAAGGCTCTGTTTGCAATGGTGATAAAGAGCCACGCGAGCAGGAAGTACACACATCCGGCAATGGCGTCAACCACATAATGATTAGCCGTTGCGACGATTGTCACGATGGTTACAACGGGGTGGGCGGCGAGAATCAGTCGCGCCCACCACGAGCGCCACACGTACGTGCCAAGCATGAATGCGACCCATATGGACCAACCCGTGTGCATCGATGGCATGGCTCCGTAGGGGTTCGCAAGCGTGCCAAACAGCTGGGAATATGCGGACGTGTGCTCGGCGACCGCATCGACAAAGCCGAGATCTGGGACCAGGCGTGGGGGAGCCAGCGGGTAGGTCCAGTAGGTGATGAGCGCGCCGATCGTCATGATAACGAGTGTCCATCGTGCCCGGCGGTAGTGGGTCGGGGCCTTGCGCCAGAGGGCGACCAACGCGAAGCCGGTCATCGCGAGGAAAGAGACGGCATACTGTGCGGACGCGAGGGAGGCGAGGAGCGGGTGGGCGGTCAGCCATGTGTTTGCTGAGCCTTCGATAAAGATGCCAATGCGCGACTCGAATGCGGCGACGTCGTGTGCATGCGCCACAGCGACAGACTCGGGGGCCTTGGCCAAGAATGACAGGACCGAGTATGCGAGGCATGCCAATGAGAGCGCGATGATCTCGCGAAGGGCAGGAGGCCGCTGGGAGCGTACGTGTAGGTCCGACGTCATGACAGCAACTGTAGCGCGTGGTCGGAGAGGGATCGATAAAGAAAAACGGACATAATGTACATTATCGGATCGAGGGCTTGGGTGGAGAAGCGGACGGGGAAGCGGTCCGACTGGGGGGTCGGAGAGGAGGGTCCCG
>JAHYYD010000289.1 GCA_019425105.1 Actinomycetota bacterium | reverse complement strand
GTGGACTCGGAGACGGGCAACACGCCGGGCCAGGTGCGCGAGGGATACGGCAAGCTTCGCCTGCTGGCCCTGCCATCGTCGACGACCGTGCCGGGTCCCGGCCAGGTCCAAAACAAGTACGACTCGGACGAGAAGATCGCCACCCAGCTCAACCTGCTCAACCAGGCCGATTCGACGGTTATCCGAGGCAACCTCCTGACCCTGCCGGTCGGCGGCGGCCTGCTCTACGTGCAGCCCGTCTACGTGCAGGGCACCGGATCCGCGTCCTACCCCGTGCTTCGTTCGGTGCTCACCGCCTTCGGTGACAAGGTTGGTTTCGCGCCGACCCTCGAGGAGTCGCTGCGCCAGCTCGTGTCGGACGATTCAAGCTCGTCAACCTCTCCCGGTGCGACGACTCCGCCATCGGGGGACACCTCCCAGTCGGGTGTGAACTCTTCCGACGCGAGTACCCAGCTGTCCCAGGCCGTCAGCGATGCCGCGCAGGCGATGCGCGACGCAGATGCGGCGATGAGCAAGGGCGACTGGACCGCGTACGGCGAGGCCCAGACGCGCCTGCACGATGCCCTGACTCGTGCGGAGGCCGCGCAGGCGGCGCTCGGTACGTCCTCGTCGGCGACCTCGAACTCCGGATCGCGGGCGCCCAGCCCGAGCCCGAGCGCATCTGCGACGAGCGGCGCACAAAGCGGCTCATAGGCGCTCTCGGTGCGTTGCGCGCCCGGCCCTGCCGATCACGTTGTGAGGTGGGCCGGGCGCGTCCCATGTGACGGTGGGGTTTGTGCACGGCCGGGAAAGTCCCTCCGTGTGTTTCGTCATGTCGGTAGCATGCTGCCGATATGATGAAGATCATGCGTGCTCACGCGCCACCAACACACGCGGAAGGAACCTGACAGTGAGCAATTCTCAAATCCCGAATCCCCTGCCCAGCCCTCCCGGCGGTGCACATGGGGCTTACACTGCTCCCGGTCAATTCTCCGGTGCTGCTCAGGGGGTCCCGTACCAGGGTGGCGCTCAACCGATGCCCACACCGCAAGCCTGGGGACAGCCGGGCCCCTACGCGATGGCTCGACCCACGCGTCCACAGCTCTCCACGCGCGTGCGGGTGTGCCTGAGGCTTGAGCTGATCCTTTGGGTAATCGCGCTCGTGAACATCTTCATTCCCTATTTCTTCGACGACTTGAGCATCTACTTCGAGCGTTTTACGAGCGTCTGGTTCTATGAGTCGGTCATTACGTACATCGCGGCGATCGTGCTGTCCGCTGTCGCGCTCAAAAAACGAAGCAACGCAGTGCGCTACGCTCTGGTCGGCGTCGTTCTCGTGTCCTTCCTGCTCATTGACCCGGTGTTCGCCGTCTTGGAAGGCGGGCGCTGGTACTGGCAATTTATGCCTCCGACGCTCGATCCGTCGGTCTTCGGTGATGTTTGGTATGCCTCCTTGCTCGTTGTGCGTATGGCTCTGATCTGGCTGATCGTGCGCTCCGGTCTCATCATTGCCATTGTGCTTGCTGTACCCGACCGGCGTTCCTCTGCTTCCGCCCCCGTCGGTGCCCCCTTCGGTGCTCCGGTCGGCTATTACCCTCACGGGACGGCTCCTGCTCAGCCCGCGCCCCCACAGGGAGCTTCGGTGCAGGTGTCGGCAACCCCGCCCGCACCCCCTCAGGGAGCTCCGATGCGCGTGTCGGCAACCCCGCCCGCACCGCCCCAAGGGATGCCGGTGCAGGCTCCGAGTCCCACGCTTGCGCCTCCGAGTGGCGCGCCCGTGGTGCCTGGAGTTCCGGATGATTCCGCGCAGACTGCGCAGTAGGGGCTTCGCTTCGACTGCTCCTGACAGTGCCCTGTAGCTAGGACGTACATCACCGCTTTCGGTTTGTGTCCTCCCGTTGAATGCTCTAAAGTATCTAGAGCCGACGCGGGGTGGAGCAGTTCGGTAGCTCGCCGGGCTCATAACCCGGAGGTCGCAGGTTCAAATCCTGTCCCCGCTACGAGAAAAGCCCAGTATTTCAACGAAAAGTCGTTGAAATACTGGGCTTTATTTTTGTCCAACATGACCCGAGGGGCCAGAAAAAGGGGGTTATAGGACACTACGTGTTGCTGGAAGGGTGACTTTTCGGCTTATTGGTGCG
>JAHYYD010000288.1 GCA_019425105.1 Actinomycetota bacterium | reverse complement strand
GAGGGCCTCGACAAGATCTTCACCGACTTCGGCGCCGAATGGCGCAACGCCGGTTGCTCCATGTGCCTGGGCATGAACCCCGACACGATGGACGCGGGAGACCGTTCGGCCTCCACCTCCAACCGTAACTTCGAAGGCCGCCAGGGCAAGGGCAGCCGCACGCACCTGGTGTCCCCGCTCGTCGCGGCCGCCACCGCCGTGCGAGGCACCCTGTCCTCCCCGGCCGACCTCTGACGCCCCTCCGCCACCCGACAGCGGGGGAGGGCCCCGGCCTCGTCCCCCACGGAAGAAAAGACTCAACCACCCATGGAAAAGTTCATCACCCACACCGGCATCGGCGTCCCGCTGCACCGCTCCAACGTCGACACCGACCAGATCATCCCCGCCGTCTACCTCAAGCGCGTGACCCGCACGGGCTTCGAGGATGCCCTCTTCGCAGCCTGGCGTGGCGACCCGGAGTTCGTCCTCAACCAGGACGCATACAAGAACGGATCCGTCCTGATCGCCGGCCCCGACTTCGGCACCGGCTCCTCGCGTGAGCACGCCGTGTGGGCGCTCAAGGACTACGGCTTCCGCGTCGTCCTGGCCCCCAAGTTCGCCGACATTTTCCGCGGAAACTCCGGCAAGCAGGGCCTGGTCACCGGCATCATCTCCCAGGAGGACTGCGAGTCCCTGTGGAAGCTCCTCGAGGCCGAGCCCGGCACCGAGGTCACCGTGTCGCTGGAGGATAAGACCTGGCGCGCCGGTGCGATCTCGGGCACCTTCCAGATCGACGACTACGTGCGCTGGACCCTCATGGAGGGACTGGACGACATCGCCCTGACCCTGCGCCACGAGGACGAGATCGCAGCTTACGAGGCGAAGCGTCCCTCCTTCAAGCCGCGCACGCTCCCAGCGAAATTCTTGCCCAAGGAAGACGTCGTGTCCGCTCGCGACTGAACGCACTGCGCATACTGGCCCCTACCTAGCTAGAGTAGGGGCCAGTTACGTCATAGTGAGGAGCACTCATGTCATCGATCCTTCAGGTTGAGGGCGGCCATCCGCTGCGCGGTGAGATCACGGTGCGCGGCGCGAAAAACTTCGTCCCCAAGGCGATGGTCGCGTCGCTGCTCGCTGACACCCCCTCCGAGCTCTACAACGTGCCGCTGATCCGCGACACGGACGTGGTCTCGGACCTGCTGAGCCTGCACGGCGTCCAGATCGACTTCGATCAGGATCGCGGCACGCTGCGCATGGACCCCTCCAACGTCAAGGTTGCGTCGCGCTCGGATATCGACACGCTCGCGGGCGCCTCGCGCATTCCGATCCTGTTCTGCGGCCCGCTGCTGCACCAGCTGGGCGAAGCATTCATCCCCGAGCTCGGTGGCTGCGCGATCGGTGGCCGTCCCATCGACTTCCACCTGGAGACGCTGCGCAAGTTCGGGGCGATCGTCGACAAGCAGCCCGACGGCGTGCACATCAAGCGCCCCGCCTCCGGCCTGCACGGTGCGATTATCGAGCTGCCGTTCCCGTCGGTGGGCGCGACCGAGCAGACGCTGCTCACGGCCGTGCGCAACGAGGGCATCACGACCCTGAAGGGCGCGGCCATTGAGCCGGAGATCCTCGACCTCATCAACGTCCTGCAGAAGATGGGCGCGATCATCTCCGTGGACACCGACCGTACGATCCGCATTGAGGGCGTCGCGAAGCTGACCGGCTACCGTCACACGGCCCTGCCGGATCGTATCGAGGCCGCCTCGTGGGCGGCGGCCGCCCTGGCTACCCGCGGCGACATCTACGTGCGCGGTGCGCACCAGCCCGACATGACGACGTTCCTCAACACCTTCCGCAAGGTGGGCGGTGCCTTCGACATCGACGCCGACGGCATCCGCTTCTATCACCCGGGCGAGCCGCTGCACTCGATCGCCCTGGAGACCGCCGTGCACCCGGGCTTCATGACGGACTGGCAGCAGCCCCTCGTCGTGGCGCTCACCCAGGCCGAGGGCCTGTCGATCGTGCACGAGACCGTCTACGAGAATCGTTTTGGTTTCACCGAGGCGCTGCGCAAGATGGGCGCGAACATTCAGGTCTACCGCGAGTGCCTGGGTGGGACCCCCTGCCGTTTTGGCCAGAAGAACTACTACCACTCGGCGGTCATCTCGGGCCCGACCCCGCTGCACAG
>JAHYYD010000287.1 GCA_019425105.1 Actinomycetota bacterium | reverse complement strand
CACCGCCAGATAGGCTCAGTTGATTAAGTGTCGGAGGCGCCCCACCAACATGGGCGACTCCCAGTGGCTCCCTAGACGACGCCAGACACCGGGCCGGAAGCAACTCCCGGGCTGACGGACTAAAGGTTCAGGCTGCGATATCAGGCAGCGAGAACGTAGTCGGTGCGATTCTGTTCGGCACCTATTGGTTTGCACGCATCGTTAACGAGATGAGCGTACATTCTCGGCTCGCTTCACTTCGATCGACGACCACTGTCGAAACCGATCATCCCCTCTTGAGTTTTCAACTCCCCGACGCCCAGCGTTATCGCAGACCGTCGGACGCACCAGTTTACGCCCGCATCCCCCGCCCGTCAAGGGAAAACAGATACCTCAGAGCAGCTTCGTCGACTCCAGCTTTTCCACCATGCGCCGATTGTTGCGCACCAGCAGCGGGCGCAGGGCCAGCCCCAGGAACGCGGTGAACAGGATGAAGGAAGCCAGGAACCACATGGCGTCCCCGTACTCATGCCCCGCGTATCCGGCGATCGACGCGCGCAGCGCCGTGATCGCGTGCGTCGCCGGCAGGAACGGGGAAACGGAGGAGAAGAAGGAGGGCAGGATCGCCAGCGGGAAAGCTCCGCCGGCGCCCGAGATCTGCAGGACCAGGAGCAGTACGCCCAGGGCCTTACCCGCGTTTCCAAACGTCGCGATGAGCGTGTACATGAGGAAGGAGAACACGACGGCGGTCAGCCACAGCGTGCCCATGAACTGCAGCGGGTGAGCGTGCTGCACCTTCAGGAAGTACAGGTCTCCCAGCCCCAGGAGCGTCGCCTGCGTGAGAGCGATTGTCCCGAAGATCAGGTAGCGCCCCAGGTATCCGGCGGCCAGGCCGACGGGCTTCGCGGTGAGGGTCGCGCGCAGCGGGTCACCTTCCGGCAGACCGTCGGCGACGGTGGCGTCCGTGACGTCCGAGCGCAGCGACACGACCATCAGGATCGAGCCCACCCACAGCGCCAGGATCGTGTACAGCGGGGCCATCTGGGAGCCGAAGTTCGCGACCGGGTAAACGGGAGTCTTCTCCACGCCGACAGGGGCCGCGATGGCCGCCGCCAGGGCCTCGGGATTATTCCCGATGATGGTCCCGAGCGTCGTCAGGTCGCCACTGGCAAGCGCCTCGCTGATCGAAGCGTGCAGGGAGTCGAGCTTTCCGGCGGCCTCGCGCAGGCTCGTGGCCGCGCCAGCCAGGTTATCGTGCAGCTGGGTGAGCCCCTCGCGCGCACTCCCGCTCCCGTTCGAGGCCGTGGACGTCGCACCCTCGAGGGACGTGCGGGCGGCACTCAGGGAGGATTGGGCCGAGGCCAGGGTGGACGCCAGCGATTCAAGCTGGGGCCGCAGGTTGGTCTCGTAGTCGGAGGACAGGCCGTCGACCGCGGAGCGCGCCTGAGCGATCAGGCCGTTCACCGTGTCATGCCCAGCCTGCGCGTTCGCGACCTTGGAGTCCAGCTCCGAGGCGGAGGAACGCAGCCCGTTCGCAACCGCCGTCAGACGGTCGGAAGCGGCCTGTAAGCGGTCCAGCGAGGACTGGGAGACGGGCGAGCCGGGCAGTGCCTCCAGCGTCGACTTGATCGATGCGAAGCTGGCGGCCTGCGTGTCCAGCACGGAGGCCTGCGAGCGCAGCGTCGAGGCCGCGTCCGATGCGCTCGTCGAGCCGTTCGCATACACGTTCTCGACGGCGCTCGACAGGGAGGACAGAGAGGACTGCGAGGAGGAGATCGCGTCGGACACCGAGGAGACCGCCGCCGACGCAGCGGATCCGAGTCCGCTCGCTCCAGCCTGAGCGCTCGAGACCGCGGACTGCGCAGAGCCCTTCGCGCTGCCCAGCCCGTCCACGAGCGTGGTCGTCGAGTCGATGAGCGTCACCGAGGAGCCCACGAGAGACGCGTATGCGTCCGCGCTATCAGCCGCGGTGCGCAGGCGCGAAGCAACCGTCTGCACGCGGTTATCGAGGGCCGTCACCGTGTTCACCGCGGTCGGGGCGGACAGAGCGTCCCCCACCGACGTTGCCGTATCGAGGGCGACCTCGGAGAGCGTCTGCACGAAGATCTGGTTCACCTGGGCGCTCACGGCCTCGGCGCCCTGCCCGGCGATCTTCGGCGAGATACCGTTCTTCTTCTCGTTGACGTAGTAGGTCATCGGCGCGGAGGA
>JAHYYD010000286.1 GCA_019425105.1 Actinomycetota bacterium | reverse complement strand
TGACCATGACACTCGCGCGAACCACCGCGCACCCCGCGCCCCGTTCTCCCTTCTCGTTCGTGGGGAGGGCGGGGCGCGGCGCGCGTGAGTTGATGCGGCACTGACGCCGTGTGAACTGCTACTTCGCCGTGCGCAGGCGCAGCGAGTTGAGGACCACGAACACGGACGAGCACGCCATGGCGGCGCTCGCCAGCATGGGGGAGAGCAGGCCCGCGATCGCCAGCGGCACCATCAACACGTTGTAGAAGAACGCCCAGAACAGGTTCTCCTTGATGATGCGCAGCGTCCGGCGCGACACGCGGATCGCGGTTGCCGCCGAGGTGAGCGACGAGTTCATGAGCGTCATGTCCGCGACCTCGATCGCCACGTCCGTGCCCGAGCCCATCGCGATGCCCAGGCCCTTCGCGCTCGCCTGCGCGAGGGCGGCCGCGTCGTTCACACCGTCGCCCACCATCGCGACCGTGCGCCCCTCGGCCTGCAGGTCGGCGACGGTGTCGCGCTTGCCGTCGGGCAGGACGCCCGCGATGACGCGGTCGATCCCGACCTGATCGGCGACGTGGCGTGCCGCCGCCTCGTTATCGCCCGTCAGCAGGATCGGCTCGATGCCGAGCTCGCGCAACTGAGCGATCGCATCAGCCGACGACTCCTTGACCGTGTCGCGCACGACCAGCGCGGCGATCGCGTGGCCCTCGACGCGCTCGGGGATCACGAGCGCCGAGGCCTGGGCCCCCTCGCCCTCGCCCACAGCCGGGGTGGTGCCCGCCTGGGTGGGGGTACCGGTATCCCCAGTCGCGCTGCCGCCAGCCGCGGGTGCGCCATCGGCGGTCGCGGCCTCAGAACGGGAGGTGACGGTGCCGGAGTAGCCGGCCGCGTTCACGACGGCCTCAAGCTCCTCGTCGCTGTGAGGGGCGGTGAGCGTGATGCGCGCGGATTCCGTCGCCAGGTTGACCTCGGCCTTCACGCCGTCGAGTTTGCCGAGCTTGCGCTCGACGCGGCGCACGCAGGACGCGCAGGTCATGCCCCCCACGCTCATCGTGAGCGTCGCGAGGGGCAGCTCGGCGTCCGGGCCCGGAAGCGCGACGGACGCGGGTGCCTCGGGCGTGGCGGCTGCCTTCGGGGTGGAGGATGCTGCGGAATCCAGGTTCGGCGCGAGGGCAGCGACGACGGCGGAGGCGCCCGATGCCTCGGCCTCGCGCACGGCGTCGAGGAGAGAAGCGGGCACGTCCACGCCCAGGGATGCCAGCCAGGACGGGCGGCCGACGAGCACGCCGCCGCGGGCGGTGAGGCCGACGACGCCGAGTCCGGGCTGGTTCGCGAACGCGGTCACGGGTTCCAGCGACAGGCCGCGGTCCGCGGCACCCGACGTGATCGCGCGAGCGACGGGGTGCTCGGAGAGGGACTCGACGGAGGCGGCCAGGGACAGGGCAGAGGCCTCGTCCACCTCAGGGGAGCCGTCCGCGGAGGGAACCGCGACGGACTCGAGGGACATGACGCCCGTGGTGACCGTGCCCGTCTTGTCCAGGAGCATGGTGTCGATCGAGCGCGTCTGCTCGAGGATTTCCGCGTTCTTGATGAGGATGCCCAGCTGCGAGGCGCGCCCCGACCCGACGAGGATCGCGGTGGGCGTGGCCAGGCCGAGCGCGCACGGGCACGCCACGACCAGGACGGCGACGGCCGCCGTGAACGCGGCCTGCACACTGCCGCCCGCGAGCAGCCAGCCGACGAGGGTCAGCAGGGAAACAAGGATGACGATGGGCACGAACACGCCCGAGATCTGGTCCGCGAGGCGCTGGACGGGGGCCTTGCCGGCCTGGGCCTCGGCGACCATGCGCCCAATCTGCGCGAGCGTCGTGTCCGAGCCGACTCGGGTGGCGCGCACCAGCAGGGACCCCCACGTGTTGACGGTCGCGCCCGTCACCGTGTCACCGGGGGCGGCGTCCACGGGCACGGACTCGCCCGTCAGGAGCGAGGTGTCCAGGGCGGAGGAGCCCTCGACGATGATGCCGTCGGTCGCGACCTTCTCGCCCGGGCGCACCGCAAAGAGGTCGCCGACCTGCAGGGACGAGGCGGGCACGACCTGTTCGCTGCGCTCGCCCGTGGCGGGGTCGATGCGCACGAGCGTCGCCTCCTTGGCGCCCATGCGCAGCAGCGAGCGTAGCGCGTCGCCCGCGCGGTAGCGTGCGCGCGCCTCCA
>JAHYYD010000285.1 GCA_019425105.1 Actinomycetota bacterium | reverse complement strand
TGCAGGCGGTGTACCGCGCGGTGGGTTACTACTCCTCGCCGATCCCGGGTCTGCCTTTCGACAAGCGTGCCGGCGTCGTGCCGAACGTGGAGGGGCGCGTCATTGAGGGCGAGACCACGAAGGACGAGTCCGCCCCCGTCATCCCGGGCGTGTACGCGACCGGTTGGATTAAGCGCGGCCCCGTCGGCCTCATCGGTTCGACGAAGTCGGACGCCCAGCAGACGATCTCCCACCTCGTGGAAGACGCTGGCGCGGGCCGCCTGCACGCGAAGACCTCCGAGGTGGGCCACGAGGCCATGGTGGCGCTCCTGGAGTCCCGTGGTGTCGAGTTCACGACCTGGGAGGGCTGGGAGCTCCTGGATGCGTACGAGCAGGCTCTGGGCGAGGCGTACGGCGAGCTTCCGGGTGGCCGTGGCACGCGCGAGCGCGTCAAGGTCGTCTCCCGTCGCACCATGACGGATATTTCGCGCGGCGCGCAGGTGGACCCCAAGACGGTGGACCACATCGGCGAGATGGGCGAGATGTGCGTGCCCACCGCCCCCGAGCGCTTCGACGACTACACGGGTCCGGGGCGGCGCAACTGACGCGTCCCTGACGTGAACGAGGCCGTGGCTGGGTTTCCCGGTCGCGGCCTCGTCGCATGGGGGAGCGGGGCTGTGGCGAGCCGCGTTGTGTTTGGTGCCTGCTGACCGTCGGGGGTTGTTTCTCAACGGGGATTCGGCTGGTTCCCAGGTGCTTCTCAGGTAACCCCCATAGGATCGCGCGTATGGTGCATCGCAACTATCACAACGGTCTGAAGACGACCCTCCTGCTGGGGAGTATGTGGGCTTTGCTGCTTGCCATCGGCGCGCTCATCGCGTCGGGTACGGGCCGGATTGTCTGGATTTTTGTGTTTGCGGCCATTGGGCTCGTTCAGACCGCGTACTCGTATTGGAACTCCGCCACGATTGCGCTGCGGTCGATGCGCGCGCATCAGGTGAGCGAGTCGGAGCAGCCTGAGCTCTATGCGATTGTCCGGGAGTTGGCGGCGCGTGCCCAGCAGCCGATGCCGACGATTTGGGTGGCGCCCACGTTGACGCCGAACGCGTTTGCGACGGGCCGTAATCCGAACAATGCAGCCGTGTGCTGCACGGAGGGCATCCTGGCGATCCTGAATGAGCGTGAGCTGCGCGGGGTGCTCGGGCATGAGCTCATGCACGTGTATAACCGCGACATTCTGACGACGTCTGTCGCGGCGGCCATGGGTGGTGTGATTACGACGGTCGCGCAGGCGCTGCTGTTCTTTGGTGGCGGGAATCGTCGAGAGAGCGGGGGAGTGGGGATTATCGGTCTTCTCGCGATGAGTCTGCTGGCCCCGATTGCGTCGATGCTGATCCAGTTGTCGCTGTCGCGCACGCGCGAGTTCGATGCTGACGAGGATGGCGCGATGCTGACGCAGGATCCGCTGGCGCTGGCCTCGGCGTTGCGCAAGCTGGAGATGGCGACGGATCGGCGCCCGATGGAGGATACTCCCAGGACGCGTAACGTTGCGGCGATGATGATCGCGAATCCGTTCCGTGGGGAGTCTCTCATGCGCGTGTTGTCCACGCACCCGCCGATGGACGAGCGCATCGCGCGCCTGGAGAAGATCGCGGGCTACTAGGGCATACAGATGGGGGTGGGCGGCCGGTTTCGACCGGTCGCCCACCCTCTGTTATCTCAGCGATCAGCGGTAGTTCACGAACTGGAGCGCGACGTCCAGCTCCTCGCCCTTGGGGCCCTTCAGCAGGGCGATGACGGCCTGCAGGTCGTCGCGGGACTTGGAGGAAACGCGAAGTTCATCACCCTGGATCTGGGCTTTGACGCCCTTGGGGCCCTCCTCGCGGATGAGCTTGGAGATCTTCTTCGCGGTGTCCTGCGGGATGCCCTCCTTCAGGGGGCAGGCGAGCTTGAAGAGCTTGCCCGAGGCCTTGGGCTCGCGGTCCTTGTAGTCCAGAACCTTCAGGGACAGGCCGCGGCGGATCAGCTTGGACTGTAGGACGTCGAGGATTGCCATGACGCGGGACGCGGAGTTCGCTTCCATCGCGATCGTGTCGCCGCTGAGCGTGATGGCGGCGTCCACGCCGCGGAAGTCGTAGCGGTTGGCGATCTCCTTGGCGGTCTGGTTGACGGCGTTGTCGACCTCCTGGCGGTCGAGCTTGGAGACAACGTCGAAGGAGGAGTCTG
>JAHYYD010000284.1 GCA_019425105.1 Actinomycetota bacterium | reverse complement strand
GCGCACGGCGTCTCCAACTGGGGGACCCTCGTCTTTGAAATCATGAGCCAGCAGACCCCCATCTCACGGGTCCAGCCAATCTGGCTTGAGTGGATGGAACGCTGGCCCACCCCCGCCGATCTTGCCACCGCATCCTCGGCAGACATCATCGTCGCCTGGGCAAACCTCGGATACCCCTCACGCGCCCTGCGCCTCAAGGCCTGCGCGGCCGCGATCGTCGAAAAGCATGACGGCGAGGTCCCACTCACCATGAAGGAACTCACCCTCCTGCCGGGCGTCGGCACCTACACCGCATCCGCGCTGCTCGCCTTCCGCCACGGAATCCGCGTGCCGGTCCTGGACACGAACGTGCGTCGCGTGCTGGTCAGATTTCTGGACGGCCGAGAGTTTCCTCCCCACACGACGCCCTCAAAAGCGGAAACAATGCGGGCCGACGCATTATTGCCCGAAGACGGGCACCGCGCGGCCGAGGTGAGTTTGTCGCTCATGGAATTCGGGGCCCTGGTCTGCACGCAGCTCAGCCCGTCGTGCGACGAGTGCACGATCTCGAACAACTGCGCGTGGGCGCTCGCCGGATTCCCGAAGGACGAGAAGCGCCCCACGCCCCAGCCCTACGTCGGCACCGACCGACAGGCGCGCGGCCGCATCATGAAAGCCCTGCGTACCGCACACTTCGAAGGCAAGGAAGGCCTCACCAAGCGTCGGGTCCTCGACGTAGCCCGCATCGACGGCGGCGACCGCTACCAGCCCTCACGCGTGTACCGCGCCCTCCTCAAAGACGGCATGATCGTCTACGACGAGGACACGAAGCGCGTCACGCTCCCCCGGTAACACCCTCAGCACGAGGCCGGGGCACCCACGCCCACCGCGCGCGGCCCCGGGAAGGTGCCACGGCCTCGTCGATGAATCAGTAGCGAATCGCGTCGATCGGCTTGACGCGCACGGCCGCGAGCGCGGGGATGATCCCGCACAGGGCACCGATGCTCGTGGAGATGGCAACGCCCGCGATGGCCGCGCCGGCGGGGAAGGCCGGGGTGTCGCTGAGCGTGACGCCGAGGGCCTCGAGGGGAAGGAATCGCACGACCACGATCGCGATTCCTACGCCGATGACGCCGGCGACGAAGGTCGCGACGACGGACTCCATGAAGACGGCGAAGAAGACGCGCGCCGCAGAGGCGCCGACGGCCCGGCGGATGCCGATCTCGCGCACCCGCTGGCGCACGGTCACGATGGCGACGTTCAGCAGGCCGAGGGCACCCAGGAACACGATGATGCCGCCGATGACCATGATGACGTTGGAGATCGTGCCCAGCTGCTCCTCGCCGATGTCCTCGTGCTCGCCGCCCGAGACAGAGACCTTCCAGCCCTCGCCGAGGATCGAGGCCAGGGAGCGGGGCAGGGTCTCGCGCGCCTGGTCGGCGTTCTCGGTTCCCACCCACGCGATCATGGCCGGGGAGGTCATCTGCGGGAAGGACACGCGCGCCGCGTCGTAGTGCGCGAACACGGTCGGCATGTCGTAGGAGCTCTTCGACTTGGTGACGCCGACGACGCGCATCGCCACGCCGTCACTCGTGTGCAGGACGATCGGCACCTGGTCGATGGGGGCGCGCCCGAGCTGATCCCACAGGGTCTGCGAGATGACGACGGGAATCAGGCGCTGGTCGGCGTCGCTGCTCTCGACCCAGCGTCCCGCGAGCATGCGGGTGCGGTAGATGACCGCGTAGGAGGGGTCCACGCCCTGGAACGCGACGCCGTCAACCATGTCGCCGATCTTCGTCAGGGGATAGCCGCGGAATTGTCCACTAGCCCTGGCCTGGCGGGCTTCGACGATCTCTCCGCCCCCGCTGGAAAAGCGCGACCAGTAGTGGATGTCCGTCTTCTCGGCCAGGGTGGCCATGGCCTCCCCGATCGTATCCTTTTCGTCGGGGCGCGTCGCGGTCTGCTCACCGCTCGGCGAGGCATCGGCTCCCGTCCCGGAGACGTCCTGGTACGGGCCGTTCGCTGATGGCCCCTCCGGCGAGGCCGAGGAGCTTTCGGGGGTCAGGCGCAAGGTGACGGAGCGACCCTCGTACAGCTCCGCCAACTCGCGCGAGGACTGCAGGAGCAGGTCGCCGAGCGCAATCACGATCGTCATCGCAGCGACGGCCGCAACCACGCCCACGAGGGAGAGGACGACGCGCGCCTTCTGGACCTTGACCTCGCCCCAGGCCTCGATGAG
>JAHYYD010000283.1 GCA_019425105.1 Actinomycetota bacterium | reverse complement strand
AGGTCGCCCACGTCCTCGTCGACGCGGACGTCCACCTCATCATCACCGAGACCGTCTCCATGGCGGAAATCGTGCGCGCAGCCGCCGAGCGCGAAAACCGGGACAACACGCACGTCCTCTCCCTGGATTCGGAGGCAATCGAAACCCTCATCGCGGAGGGCTCGACCACCCCGCGCGAGCGCGTCCTCGCCCGCTCTGAGGCCCTCACGAAGGACGACATCGCCACCATCGTCTACACGTCGGGTACGACGGGCACGCCCAAGGGCACGGTCCTGTCCCACGAGAACTTCACGAACCTGTGCCTGAACGCCCACGCGTGGATGCCGGAAATCGCGGCTGGCAAGAACTCGCGCCTGCTCCTCTTCCTGCCCCTCGCCCACGTGTTCGCGCGCTTCCTGCAGGTCTTCCAGATCAGCGGCAACGGCGTCCTCGGCCACGCGCCCAACATCAAGAACCTCCTACCCGACCTGGCGTCGTTCCGCCCGAGCTACCTCCTGGTCGTCCCGCGCGTCCTGGAGAAAATCTACAACTCGGCGGACACGAAGGCGCGCGGCCCGAAGCAGAAGATCTTCCGCTGGGCGGCCAAGGTCGCGATCGCCTACTCCCAGGCCCTCGACACCGACGACGGCCCGACCGCTTCCCTCAAGGCCCAGCACGCGCTGGCGGACAAGCTCGTCTACCAGCAGATCATCCGCCTGGTGGGCGGCAACGCGGACTACATCGTCTCCGGCGGCGCACCCCTGGCCCCCTGGCTCGCGCACTTCTACCGCGGCGTCGGCATCCCCGTCCTGGAAGGCTACGGCCTGACCGAGACGGTCGGCCCGGTCTCCGTCAACACGCCCCGCCTGTCCAAGATCGGCACCGTGGGCCCGGCCCTGCCGCCCATGTCCTTCAAGATCAGCGACGAAGGCGAGATCCTCCTGCAGGGCCCCAGCGTCTTCCAGCGCTACCACAACGACCCCGAGGCCACCGCCGCCTGCTTCACCGAAGACGGCTGGTTCCGCACGGGCGACCTGGGATCCCTGGACCGCGACGGCTACGTGTCCATCACAGGCCGCGCGAAGGAAATCATCGTGACGGCGGGCGGCAAGAACGTCGCCCCGGCCGCCCTCGAAAATCCGATGCGCTCCCACCCGCTCATCTCCCAGGTCCTGGTCGTCGGCGACCAGCGGCCCTTCGTCGCCGCGCTCATCACACTGGACGCGGAGATGCTGCCCGATTGGCTCGCCGCCCACTCCCTGCCCCCGATGAGCGTGGCGGAGGCGGCCACGAACGTCGAGGTCTTGGCCTCCCTGGAAAAGGCGGTGGCCTCGGCGAACGAGCACGTCTCGCGCGCCGAATCGATCCGCAAGATCAAGGTCCTCACGACCGACTTCACGGAGGCGAACGGCCTGCTCACGCCCTCGCTGAAGGTCAAGCGCTTGGAGGCCACGCGCCGCCTCGCACCGATCATCGACGAGATCTACGGCGGCCCGGTGCAAGCCTGAGCGGCACCCGGCTCGCCCCGATCCGTCGCGCATAGACGAGGCCGTGGCTGGCTCACGCTCCCCCGTGAAGGGTAGGGGAACTGCGAGTCGGCCACGGCCTCGTGCGTAAGTGCGACTACTGCGAGGCGAGCGCCGCCGTCGGAGGCGTGCGGGCCGCGCGGATCGCGGGATACAGGCCGGCGATCGCACCGATGAGGACGGTCGCGCCCAGGCCGGCGGCGATCACCCACCAGTGAAGGGTGGGCGGCCACCCGTAGGCGATACACATGCCCCACGTGACTCCCCCGCCGATCAGGCACCCGGCGACGCCGCCCAGGAAGGACAGGATCAGGGCCTCGGCCAGGAACTGGACGCTGATGTGTCCCCGCTTGGCCCCCAGAGAGCGGCGTAGACCGATCTCCTTGCGGCGCTCCAGGACAGAGATGATCATCGTGTTGGCCACGCCGATGCCGCCGACGAGCAGGGCGATCGATCCGACGCCGGCGAGCAGCGTCGTGAGCGTCTGATCGGCCGCGTTCTGGGCGGCCAGCGCGTCGGAGGGGCGCGAGACCTTCAGGCCGGTGGCGCCCTGCGGGGCGAGCGTGGGTCCGAGGAGCTCGCGGACGGTCTCCACCTGGTCCTCGGTGGAGCGCTCGTAGATCGTCGTGGGAGTCTTGCCCGCGTCGAAGTACGTGCCCGCGGCTGACACGCCGATCAGCGCGGCGTTATCGAGTTCCTCGGCCAGGGGTGCCGGATCCATGATGCCCAGGACGGTGA
>JAHYYD010000282.1 GCA_019425105.1 Actinomycetota bacterium | reverse complement strand
CGTGCGCGCCGAGGAGATCATGTGGATGAACGCGCGCAGGTTCGGCTCGCCCTTGTACGCCGGTCCCGACGGGATAATCTGCATCGCCGAGGCCTGCTCCTGACGCTCATCAGCGACCTGCGCGTCGGGCGGGGTGAGAACCTCGGGGGTGAGGACCTCCTGGCACGCGTAGTACCAGTCGACCGCGAAGACCGCCTGGATCTGGGCGACGATGGGGCCTCTGACAGACACGCTTGTATCGTCGTAGAGCATGCCAGCCTTCTGATACGAGGGGGTGTCGTAGTCGGGGGCCACGAGGTTGTGGGAGCCGATGTAAGCCTCGCGCCCATCGATGACGAGAATCTTGCGGTGGTTGCGCAGGTCCGGGCGGCGAATCTGCCCGCGCAGGGGCGCAAAGGGCAGCATCTCGTGCCACTCAATGCCGATCTCGTTCAGGCGGCGACGGAAATTCCGATGTCCGGGGATCGTGCGCATGCCGTGGTGGTCGACGAGCAGGCGGACGGTGACGCCGCGGGCGACGGCGCGTTCGAGGGCCTCGTAGAAGGGGGCCGTGTACTCGTCCCAGGACGTCTGGTAGTACAGGGCATTCACGTGGTGGGTGGCCGCGTCGATACTGGCCGCCATGGCTCGGAAGGTTTCCGCCGTGTCGTTGTAGAGGCTGCCGACGCGCCCCGCCGAGGCCGGGAATCCACTCAGGTTTCCGGACAGGCGCATGATCGAGGCCGTGTCGCCGTCCGAGCCAAAGGGCAGGCCGTCCGGCCGGGTGGGAACCTCGTAGGACGCGGGCTGTGGCGCGGTCGAACCCGCCACGATGGCGTCAACGAGCGCTCTGGCCTCCGGGTCGTCGTCGAGGCGACGTCCCATCGCCCACCACGAGCCAAAAATAAAGTACAGCGGCACGCCGAGGAGGGGCCACAGGAAGATCAGCAGCAGCCACGCGGTCGACGTCGAGGCGCGGCGATGCTTGGGAACAACCCCCAGGGCGACAACGCGGATCACGAAATCGATGGCCCCGACAAGGAGCCACCCCCACAGCGGGGGTTCGGGAGGCGGCGGAAGCATGCGCCTAGTCTATCGAGCGCCCCAGGTCCTGGTCGGCCCAGCGCCGCCAGTGTGGCGCGTAGGTCTGCCCGTCGCGCGCCAGCGCCCGACTGCGCCGCTCGCCATCGCCTGGGTCGGCGATCCAGATGGCGAGGTCGGCCTCGGCCTCGATGGCGCCGCAACCCTCGATGATGGTCGGGGCGAGGGGGACACGGGTCGTCTCCCCTGTTGCGCCCGCCTCCCAGTCCCAGGCCTCGTAGGAGGAGGCGCGCCCTCCCCGCAGGTCGGCGGCGATTCGCCGGGCGATGCGCGCTCCGGCCGCGAGGCCGTCCCAGCCCGGGTACCAGTCGTCGAGGTGGAGCACCTGCCAACCGTTCACGAGGCGCGCGAGGGCGGCGGCCAGCGTGGACTTGCCCGACCCGGAGTAGCCGTCGATCGTGACGACGGGGACGCCGAGCTTGTCGCTCTTCTCGTCGAACGAGGCCGGGGCCCGCTCCCCCGCCAGGGCACTCAGGCGGGGGGCGAGCTCGCGGGCGACCTCATCGGGGCCCATCGTGACGGGGACGGTGACCCGCAGGCCCGCTCCCCCGCTCACGTCTTCCCAGGTCAGGCCACTCATCGGCCCACCAGGGCGAAAGTGCCCGCCCAGACGCTCGCGGCCAGCGCAATCGCGGGAACAGCGACGGCGACGACCATGAGGACCGCGTCGGCGGCGCGCATACGCGACACGCGCGCCCACGTGCGAGTGCCCGCAGCGCCGAAGCCCCGGGCCTCCATCGTCGTGGCCAGCTTGCCGGAGCGGCGCAGCGCGAACACCAGCAGCGAGAAGGCACCACGCAGGAAGGAACGGATGCGCGAGGCGTCACCCACGCCTCGGGCGCGCCGCGCACGCTCGAGGGCCTTCCAGTCGGCCGCCATCAGCGACGTCATGCGCGCGCCCGCGAGCGCAGCGAGGACCGGGCGGGCGGGCAGGTGCAGGATCTGCGCGAGGCCGTCGCCCATGTCGGTGGGGTCGATGCGGTCGAGCAGGGCGATCGCGGGCATGACGATCGCGCACATGCGCAGGCCGATGCCCAGGGCCAGCCACATCGAGTGGTCTGAGATCGCTGCGGGACCAAGCTGCCAGTAGACGTGTCCGCCCGGGCTTGCGTAGAGCAGCATGGACAGCGCGCCCAGCGGCGCGGCCACGAGCAGCGGCGTGGCCTTGAGGAAGAAGCTGCGCGCGGACA
>JAHYYD010000281.1 GCA_019425105.1 Actinomycetota bacterium | reverse complement strand
CACCCTCGAACTCACACACCGGCTCCGGGTCACCGCCGTGGCATGGTCACCCGACGGCGCCCACATCCTCACAGGAGCCTGGGATGGCACCCGCGTGTGGGACGCCAGAACCGGCAAAACCACCCTTGAACTCACACACTCCGGACGCGTCAACACGGTGGCGTGGTCGCCCGACGGCGCCCACATCCTCACAGGAGCCTGGGATGGCACCCGCGTGTGGGACGCCAGAACCGGCAAAACCACCCTCGAACTCACACACCAACGCTCGGTCACCGCCGTGGCGTGGTCCCCCGACAGCGCCCATGTTCTCACAGGATCCCAGGACGGTGCCGCGCGCATATGGGACGCCACCACAGGCGAGCAAGTGCGCTTCTTCATCACCGCCCTGCCGGGCGGCGAATGCGCCGTCCTGACCCCGGACCAGACCAGGGTCATCGGCACCAGCCCCTACGCATGGCGATGGCTCGGACGCTACGCCGTCCACCCGGGTGGCGCACTCGAGCGCATCCCCGTGGAAATCGATGGCCCCCTGCCCCCGCTCGGCCCGGGAGCGACGAGCGAGTAGGACGCGCGTAAGAGGTAGCACCGACCCCACGGAGACAACGGAGCACGATACCGCCAACGCGCAGCACCGCGCCGACAACACACCGCACGCCGCGCTCGGCGGACACTGCGGGCCCCGAGGATACCCTCGGGGCCCGCAGCCAGGGCGCTAGGACGCTCGGCTAGTTTCTTCGGCCGCCATTGTTGTTGCCGCCGTTGTTGTTGCCGCCGTTCCCGTTATTGGAACCGTTGCCGTTGTTGGAACCGTTGCCGTTGTTCCCGTTTCCATTGTTGGAACCGTTCCCATTGCCGTTGTTGCCGTTCCCGTTGTTGCCGTTCTCCGAACCCTCGGTGGGCTCGGCGGACGGGGTCTGGGTCGGGGTAGGCGTCTCGGTGGGCGCCGGAGCAGACTGCGGGGCCTCGCTCGTCGCGCTCGGCACGGGCGTGGGCGCGTTGTTCTGCACCTTGCGGTTGGACGCAACCTTCCACGTGAAGTCGTCGCCCGACAGGTTCGCCGTCGCGGGCTTCATGTAGTCGATCCACACGTCCACGGGCCAGTCGCCGCCATGGAACTGGTCCAGGCCACCCACGTCGTCCAGCGGCACCGAGTTGCCCGCGTCGTCGGACTGGTACATCGACACGGCCGTGACCATGCCGGGCACGAAGCCCACGAACTGCGCGGAGAGCTGGTCGGAGGAGGTACCGGTCTTGCCCGCAGTCGTCAGTCGCGGAATCGAGGCGTCGACGCGGCTGGCCGTACCATCACCGCTCGTGACGGCCTCGAGGGCCGGCATGATGGAGGAAACTTCCTCGACCTCGAACACGCGCTTGGGGGCCACGTCCCCGCTGTAGAGCAGCTTGTTGTTCGAGTCCTCGACCTTCTTGACGATGTGGGCGGTGACGCGCTCGCCACCGTTCGCGATCGTCGAGTAGGCGGTCGTCAGGTCGATGTTGTGCGGCGAGGAGGGGCCCAGCACGTTGAGCAGCTCCTCGTTCAGGCCCACCGTGTCCTCGGGAATACCCGCGTCGATGGCCGCCTTCAGCGTGTTCTCCGGCTCCACGTCGTCATTGAGGCCCACGAACACCGTGTTCATCGAGTAGGCGGTCGCCTTCACGAGGGTGACGTTGCCGAAGGAGTAGCCGCCGTCGTTGGTGACGGGGGTGCCCATGCCTCGGAAGTACTGGGGAGACTTGCCCGAGTAGGTGTCGTAGACGCTGCCACCCACGCGCGCGTTCGCGAGGAGAGCGAAGGGCTTGAAGGACGAGCCGGCCATCGCGATGTCCTGCGTGACGGCGTTCTGCTGGCGCTTCTCGAAATCCGCACCCGCATACTCAGCGAGGATCTCGCCCGTGGCCGGGTCCATAGAGGAGAGGGCGACGTGCTGGTACGTGGGATCCCAACCGTCGACATCGTTCATGCCCTCGGCGGCGGCAACGGCCTGATCCTGGTGTTCCTTGACGATCGTCGAGGTGATGCGCAGGCCACCCTGGCTGATCTTGTCCTCGTCGAACTGGCCGGAGGCGATGAGCTCCGACTTGACCTGAGCCATCAGGTAGCCCGTCGTGCCACTCATCGACTCACTGTTGAGGGTGTCGGGGTCAATCGTCTCGGGGAAGACCGCGGAGTCGTGCTGCGCCTGAGTAATCCAGCCGTCCTCCAGCATGAGGTTCAGGTCGCGCTCCCAGCGCTCCTTCGCCTTGTCGGGGTTGACGGCGGGGTCCCACGCGGAGGGCGCGGGGATGACGGCCGCGAGGA
>JAHYYD010000280.1 GCA_019425105.1 Actinomycetota bacterium | reverse complement strand
TTGATCTCGATGCGCACGCCGGTCAGCAGGGGCAGGGTGTCGTCGCGCGACGCGGCGATCGACACCTGGGAGACGGCCTGCGACAGCGTCGAGGAATCGATCGCGCCAACAGTGGTGGGCTGCGCGGGCAGCAGCGGGTACTCGTCGAGGGGCATGACCGCGAGCGTGAAGTGCGAGGAGCCGCAGACCAGGTTCACCTTCTGGCCATCGAGCTCAACGGAGACGGGCTTGGAGGGAAGCGACTTGGAGATGTCGGCGAGCAGACGGCCGGAGACCAGGACCTCGCCGGCCTCGTCGACGGTCGCGGGGATGTGCGAGTTCGCGGACACCTCGTAGTCGAAGGAGGACAGGGTCAGCTCGTCGCCCTCAGCCTTGATGCGCACGCCGGCCAGGATCGGCGAGGCCGGACGCACGGGGAGCGCGCGGGCGGTCCACGACACGGCTTCGGCCAGAACATCGCGGGCGACGGTGAACTTCATAGCTGCCTCCAAAACACAAAACGGATCGGACACTACTTTACCCACAAGTGTGCCCACGTGGGGCAGGAAATTCGCCTCGGGGCCGCCATCGCGCAGCGTCGGCGGCGGCGTTGTTGTGCGGAGGCCTGTGAAAAAATTTTTGTCATTCGATTCTCCCTCCATCATAAGGGTTGTGAGTTCTGTGGAAAACTCCCTTATGCGGCGGAATTTCAATCAAATCACTGTGCTGTCATTCTGGGACGAGGCTGTGGATTCGTCACGTGGTCCTGTGGACGAAGCAAATGACAATATTTCGAGATCCACAGGAGAGCTCTTTTTCTCCACAGCTCGAGCTCGTTCGTCCACCGGCTGTGCACAACTCCTGTGAATTGAGCGCGGGTGCCGACTTATCTCAGCGCCCGCGCGGCTTTCACGACTCCCTGGCCTTCTGCTTAATGCGGTTTGTAAGCTCCGACACGTGGTTGAAGGTCTCGCGCTTTTCCTTCATGAGCTTGGAGATCTTCTTGTTCGCGTGCATGACGGTCGTGTGGTCGCGTCCGAAGGCCTGTCCGATCTTGGGCAGCGACAGGTCGGTGAGCTCACGGCACAGATACATGGCGATCTGGCGGGCCTCGACGACGTTGTGACTGCGTTCCGAGGAACCCATTTGTTCAATGGTGACGCCGAAGTAGACGGCACACTGGCTCATGATGAGGCTGACGGTGATCTCGTTGTCGTCCGGGTTGGACACGAAGTCCTTGAGCATCATCTGCGCGAGGTTCAAGTCAATGCGCTCCTGGTACAGCGACGCCCACGCGCCGATGCGCACGAGCGCGCCCTCGAGCTCACGGATGTTGGAGGAGATGCGCGAGGCCACGTATTCAAACACCTCAGGGGTGACCTCGAGGCCCTCGGCATCCGCCTTCTTATGGAGGATCGCAATGCGGGTCTCCAGGTCCGGCGGCTGAACATCCACGAGCAGGCCCGAGGAGAAGCGGGATCGCATGCGGTCCTCGAAGCCCTTGAGCTGGGCCGGGGGCAGGTCGGAGGTCAGGACGATCTGCTTGTTGGCGCTATGCAGCGCATTAAAGGTATGGAAGAAACCTTCGACCGTCTGTTCCTTGTCGCCGATGAACTGGATGTCGTCGATGAGAAGGATGTCGAGTTCGCGGTAGCGGCGGTGGAAGGCCTCGACCTGGGAGTTATCCGTCTTATTGAGGCGAATCGCGTTGATGAACTCGTTCGTGAATTCTTCGGAGTTGACGTAGCGGACTTTCAGGTGGGGCATCATCGACAGCGCGTTGTGGCCGATGGCTTGGAGCAGGTGGGTCTTGCCCAGCCCGGAATCGCCGTAGATAAAGAGGGGATTGAACGCCGTTCCCGGGCTCTCGGAGGCTGCCAGCGCCGCGGCATGCGCGAAACGGTTCGAGGGGCCGATCACAAAGGTATCGAAGGTGAACTTTGGGTTCAGGTGCGTCGGGCCCGAGTCGGCGTTCGACGAGGCTAGGGCGGGGGAGTGGTGCTCTTCGCGGTGCTCGTGCTCTTCGTTCAACGAGGCCGGGGTGAGAGCGGGCGCAGCAGGCGTGGGTTCGGGAGCGACCGGTGCGGGCTCTTCCTTTTCTTCCTCTTCGGTGACGACCTCGATGGAGGGATCGACGGTGATCGCGATGCGTACGGTGCGGCCCAGGTGCACGGACAGGGCGGTCGTCAGCTTTGACTGTGCCTTATCTTCAATCCACTGCTTGGTGAAGTCGTTGGGGACGGCGAGCAGGATCGTGCCTTCGATGTCGCCGAGGGGACGTGCGGAGCGCAGCATCGACGTGGCGACGGGCCCCAATTCGTTCGTGGGGACCGCGTCGAGGGCCGCAGCCCACGCGCGTGTGAGGGAATCCGACTCCACGGCAACCTCCGGTCACAAA
>JAHYYD010000028.1 GCA_019425105.1 Actinomycetota bacterium | reverse complement strand
CGAACTTCCGCGACGGCCTGGCCGACACGATCGCCTGGTACACCGAGAACGAGGCCTGGTGGGCCCCGCTGAAGGAAGCTGTCGAGGCGAAGTACGCCGCCGAAGGACACTGATTCCTTGACTCACGTGACCCGAGGTGAGGCCTCGCCTCGCCCCCGCGTCACCGTCCTCATGGCCACCTACAACGGGATGGCCGAGGACGGCGCGTGGCTCGACGAACAGGTGGACTCCGTGCTCGCTCAGGCGGGCGTGGAGGTCCGCCTCGTCGTGTCCGACGACGCCTCGAGTGATGGCACGCGCGCGCACCTTCAGGAGCGCGCGGCCGCCGATCCTCGGATCACTATCTTGCCCCAGCGCGACGGCACCCCTGGTGTGACGGGCAACTTCCTGCATCTTTTCACGACGCACACCCCTGACGGCTCCTACGTCGCCTTCACCGACCAGGACGACGTGTGGCACGAGGACAAGCTGAGTTCTCAGCTGGCCCTCATGGCTGCGCGCGGGGCCGACGTCGTGTCGTCGAACGTCACCTCGTTCCAGTCGCTGCCCGGCGGGGCAGTGGGGGAGCGGCGCCTCATCCGTAAGTCGCAGCCCCAGCGCGGATGGGACTTCCTCTTCGAGGCCGCGGGACCCGGCTCGACCTACCTCTTCAGCCCGAAGGCCCACGAGACCCTCGTGCGCGTCTTGAGCGACCTCGACTACAGCGAGATCGGCGTGCATGACTGGTACGTCTATGCGCTGGCGCGCTCGATCGGCCTGATGTGGGTGATCGGCGAGGAGCCGACCCTGGAATATCGTCAGCACGGCGGCAACGTGCAGGGCGCGAACTCCGGTTCCGGCGCGCGCGATGCCCGCATGGCCAAACTGCGCAACGGCTTCTACCGCAAGCAGTTTATCCTGACGGCCCGCGCCGCCCAGAAGGTCGGCACCTTCGATGAGCGCCGCGCGCGCCAGCTGTGCGCCATCCTGCGCGAGCTTGAGGAGAAGGGCGTGGCCTCGCGGCTGCGATTCGCCCTGCGCTGGCGTCAGATCCGCCGCGACCCCGTGGAGGGCATCAAACTCGCGGCTGCCCGCGTTCTGGGCGTGTGGTGACGTCTACCGCCGATAGGTGACGAGCCCGCCGTCCGCGTCCTCCGTCGCGAGGATCTGCGCTAGCTTGTCAGGGGAAACCTCGCGCGGGTCGATGATGACGACCGAGCGTCCCTGCATCCACTGATCCAGCACCTGTCCCGCGCCCGTTCGCGCGTCCCACGCCAACGCGACGCGGCGACCGCGCACCGGCTCCGACGGGTGCGAACCGGCCAGGGCCTCGTCCCGGGCTTGCATGAGTATCGGGGGAGTGTCGACGACGAGGCCGTCCGGCTGCGTGGCGATCTCCGCGAGGCCGTCGAGCGCCCCGCCTAAGGGGCCGTCCCATGCGAAGGACAGGTACTGTGCGGGCTGGGCGAGTACATGCGCTCCAGCGTCGATTGCGTCGGAGGCTTCGGAGCCGAGAATATTCGTGACGAAAAGGTCGCCGGGCAGCGGGCGTCGTGTATCGAGGAGCTCCCATCCCATCGCTCGCGCGGCGATCTGCCAGAGGGTGTCCTGCCAGGGTTGAAGAGTCGTGTAGATGCGGGTTGGTGTCGGTTCGCCTGTGCCGAACAGATCCGCGGCGAGTTCGTTTGTCAGGTAGTTCGCGATCTTCGATAGCCACCTGCTAACCACGGGTCCTCCCAGTTCAACCCGCTCCTGGCCGTATTGGGTGAGCGCTGGCCCTGACCATTCGTTAATCGCTGTGATACAGTGGGTGAGCCTGCTCATAGTTTCTGAGGACGCATTGTTCATGGTTTCAAGTATATCGAAGGTCCTATGTGTTCCAAGTACTTAGTAACTGTGAAGTCCTTGAAAACAGGCACTGTTTTACCGTTGGGTCAAGCGCTACGGAAAAGGTCTCAATATCGCGAAACCGCTTGACTTCCTGCAATGACACGCGTGTAATTCTCGTATTGATCGATTCGTTATAAGGAGCTCCCGCAATGTGGAACATCTTCGGTGACGGACCCCTGGAGTGGTCCGAGGACGCCGACGCGGCGCTGTACGCCCGCATTGACGGTCCCCTTGCGTGGCAGCAGCACGCGCTGTGTGCGCAGACGGATCCGGAAGCTTTCTTCCCTGAGAAGGGTGGCTCTACCCGCGAGGCCAAGGCCGTTTGTCAGGCCTGCCAGGTGCGTGAGGACTGCCTGGAGTACGCGCTGGCAAACGATGAGCGCTTTGGCATCTGGGGTGGCATGTCCGAGCGCGAGAGGCGGCGCCTGCGCCGTATGGCCGGTTGAGCCCGACACAGCGCTCCGTCGGTGCGATCCTCGTCACGAGGGGAGAGGCACCGCTCACTCAGTCCGTCCTGCGGGCCATCGAGAATCAATCGATGGCCCCGCACTCGTTGACCATCATTGACGTCGCAGGTCGCCACGTCACCCCCTTCCCGTCCGAACGCGTTCCCGAGGGAGCGCAGCTCGTTCGCGTCGGTCGTGCCCGCAACCTGGGCGATGCAATCAAGCGTGCACGCGCACAGGGAGCCGCTTTTACCTCGGAACACTGGTGGTGGATCCTGCATGAGGACTCGGCCCCCGAACCCGAATGTCTCGATGAACTCATTCAGGCGGCCACCGTCGGTAAGACCGTTGGCGCGGTCGGCGTCAAGCAGATGAGCTGGGACGGGAGCCGACTCCTCGAACTAGGTATTTTCGCCACGGCGAGCGCCCGACGGCTCGAACGCGTCGGCGACGACGACATCGACCAGGGGCAGTACGACGGAACGAGCGATGTCCTCGGCGTCGGCACCGCCGGGCTCTTCATCAGCGCCGAGGCCTACGAGGCGGTTGGTGGATTCGACACCGCGCTCGGTCCCTTCGGCGACGGGCTGGACCTGGGGCGTAGGCTCCACCTCGCGGGGTACCGCGTCATCGTTGCGCCCAAGGCGCGCGTGCGCCACGCCCGCGTCTCCCTGTACTCCCTCTCAGGCTCTGCTCCGGAGTCGGATCGCAATGAGCCGACGGGCGACGTGTCCGACGCGATTATCGACGGGAACGCTGCGACCGACGGATCTTTCCGTAAACGCCGCTACGCCCAGATGTACAACTGGTGCAAGGCCGTGCCCGCCCTCGTCCTGCCCTTCCTGGCTCTGTGGCTCCTCGTGTGGAGTCCGGCACGCGCCCTGGGGCGGATCTTGACGGGACGCGCCTCCCTGGCCCTGCCCGAAATCGGTGCCCTTCTCTCCGTGATTGGAGCGACCCCGCGTCTGCTCGCCGGGCGTGCCCGCGCGGCTCAGTCGCGTTCCGTCCCCCGTTCTGCCCTGCGCGGCCTCGAGACGGCCCCCGCCTCGCTGCGCAAGGAACCGGCGGGCGTGGACGAGGACGAGAACGGCGAGCGCATTGATCCGCTCATTGTCGCTTCGATGCGGCGCTACCGACTTCGCTCTGCCTCCACCTGCCTCGGCCTCGCGATCGTGACGTCTCTGATTGCTGGCGCGCAGTGGTGGGGAACCTCTGCAGGCCTCGTGGGCGGAGCGTGGGTGTCGCTGCCGGCGACCTGGACGGAGCTGTGGAACGCCGCGTGGGCCGCGTGGGTCCCCGGCGGAGACGGCTATGCCGGTGGCGCGGATCCCCTGACGATTCTGCTTGCCCTCCTGAGTGCCCCCGTCGCGCCGCTCGGCACCACCCCCGGCGCGTTCGCGACCTTCCTGCTCGTGGCCTCGAGCCCGCTCGCAGCGATCACTGCCTGGATTCCGAGCCGCACTCTCGCCTCCTCGCTGCGCGTACGCTTCCTCGCCTCGCTCGCCTGGGCATTCGCGCCCGCACTCCTCCTGAGTGCGACGCATGGCGTCCTCGCGGGCGTGCTCGCCCACATCGCCTTGCCTGTCTTCGCGGCCTTCTGCTTCGGGACACCCAGGCCTCTGTTCGTGGCCGGTGCATCCGGCGTTGAGATCGCGCCCGTGCAGCCCCGCGGAGTGAACGCGGGATGCGCGGCGCTCGCCCTCGTCGTCCTCGCGTGCTGCGCCCCGTGGATGCTGCCGCTCGGTGGCCTCGCGCTCGCGTGGCGGTCCCGGCGCCGCCTCCTTGTGGCGCTGCCCGCTCTGACGCTTCTCGTGCCCACCTACGTCTCCATCCTCGCGCGCCCCGCGGCGTGGCCCGCCCTTGCCTCGACGAGCGGGGGAGTGCACGCATACACCCGCGCGCCCTCGTGGATGGCGGCGCTCGGTATGCCCGCGGCCCCCTCGAGCATGTTCGAGGCCGTGGCGCTCGGAATCGTCGGCGGCGGCGCCTTGCTCTTCGGGACGATTGCCCTCCTGCGGCAGCGTTCGCGCGCTCTCCGCATGGCCTACGGGTGGGCTCTCATCGCCTCCGCTCTCGCGTGGGGAGCATCGCACGTCGGCGTCGGGATGTCCGGTGCGTCCGTGGCCTCGGCGTGGGCCTCGCCCGCCCTGTCCCTCGCTTTCATCATCCTGGTCGCGCTGGCCTGTTCGGGGCGCGTCGCTCCTACCGATGCCGCCGCCGACGCCGCTGCCTGGGACGCGTCCCGGCCCTTCGCGCCGCGTGCTCTGGGCGTTCTGGTTGCCGTCGCGATTGTCGGATGTGGATCCGCCGCGAGCGTGTCCGCCGTCGCCGGTCGATCCAACCCCGACGAGGTCCCGACCTTCACGATGTCCCAGCGTGAAACCGTCTCGGCGCTCTCCTCGCCCATTGTCTCCGCCGTTGCCTCCCAGGCGCAGCGTTCGCCGCGCGCCGGACGCATCCTCGTCCTCGATGGCGACCCGACGAACGACACGGTCAACGCCGCGCTGTGGCGAGGAAACGGACCGTCGCTGACAGGGGCGAACCCCGCCGTTCGTGCACTCGCGCTCGCCGAGGCGCGCTCCGGCACCGCCACCGGTAGCCTGAACGACCCGGCCACCGCCTCGCTCGCGCAGGCTGCCTACACCCTGGTCGTTTATCCGGACGACGCGACCGTGCAGACGCTGGCTGCGCACGATATCGACACGATCCTCGTCCCCCTCGGCGCGAGCGGTTCCGCTGCTCTGACCTCCGGCCTCGACCGCGCCGAAGGACTCGAAAAGGTCGGTGACACGACCTCCGGCACCGTCTGGCGCGTACGTCCCGACGGGCTGACGCCGGCGCGCGTGCGCGTCGAGTCGGCCAGCGGCGTGACGACTCCGGTTGGATCCTCGCAGCTGCGTGTCGACGGCGACGTGGACGCTGCAGGCACCCTCGTCCTGGCCGAGCGCGCCGACTCCGGATGGCATGCGTGGGTCGACGGGGTGGCGCTCACCCCCGTTGCCGCCTCCGACGGGTGGTCGCAGGCATTCGATATGCCCACCGCCGGGCACCTCACGCTCACCTACAGCCCGTGGTGGATCATTCCGTGGCGCATCGCTGCGGGCGCGTGCTTGGTCGTTGCCCTCGCCAGCGCCCTATCCGCGTGGAGGAAGAGATGACAAAGCCCCGCATCAGTTCCCTGACGACGCTAGCGGGCGCGGGGATCGCCGTTGCGGCCATGGCCTGCGCCTCCGTGTGGGTCGGTGCATCCCCGAGTCGCGTCGACGGGACGGCGCAGAGCGCTCACCCGTCACAGGTGCGCCTCGCGTGTCCCTCGGGCATCGTCGATCCTTTCGAGACGACCAGCGTTGCGGCCGGTTCCACCTGGTCCTCGCTCGCATCCGCTCCCACGAGCCCGGCGCCCGCGTCCATCACGGGTAACGGGGGAGTCATTCCCACCGCCCTGACCCTTGCCGGCCAGGGGGGAGGCGAACTCGCAGGCCTGAGTGCCGTCGGGTGCGCGGCGCCGCGCACCTCGCAGTGGATCGCGACGGGGGCTACCACGTCTGGCGCCGACATGGTCCTCATCCTCTCCAACCCCGGTCCCACGGCCTCGGTCGTCAGCATTGACGGATACGGAGCCTCCGGGCCCCTCAACGCCGCGCCGCGCCAGGTCACCGTTCCGGCGTCCTCCTCGGTGTCGGTGCTCCTCGCGGGATGGTTCCCGGACGAAAACTCCCTCGCCCTCCGCGTCCGTGCAGACGGGGGCGGCGTCGCCGCCTGGGTGCAGGCCTCCCTGATGAACGGCGAGATCCCCCAGGGAACCACGCTCGCCTCCGCAGTCGTGCCCGCGACCTCGCAGACGATCCTGGGAGTGGATCCCAAGGGCACGTCGCTCCTGCGCCTCGTGTCGCCCTCGGGTGATGCCCGCGTGAGCGTTTCCGTCGCCGATTCGACGGGCGTACACCCTCTTTCCGGCGGTCAGGCGACCGTCGCCGAGGGGACCACCCTTGAGATGCCTCTCGATGGTGCGTCGAGCGATGCTACTCCGATTGCGTTCCTCGTCACCTCGGATCACGAGGTCGTGGCACAGACGACGACGATCACCGTCGGCGCCCCCTGGGCCGAGCGTCTCAGCGCCTGGATCATGCGTTCCAACGCGAGCCCAGCGACGACGTTCACCGAGGCATCGGTCCCCGGCGCTAGCCAGCTGACGATGATGACCACCTCCGTGCTCTCCTCGACCCCCATTCGCGCCACATCGATTGCCACCGACTCCGGGGTGAACGCCTCGTCTGCGAGCCTCCTGCTGTACGTGCCCGCTGACGTCGCTGGCGCTGCAACCGCGAGCCAGGGGGACGGAGCTCAGTCTTCTCAGCCCGTGCCGAGCTCCACACCCGACATCTGGGCCTCGCCCTCTCCCGTCACGTCGCAGTCCGGTGCCTCCCAATCCGGCCAGTCGCGCGATGCCCAGTCGAGCGGTACCTCCGCCTCGACCCCGGGAGCTGTTCCGGTGCGCGTGGGAGACCGAACGATCTACGTCGCACCGGGTGTCCCCACCCTCGTCAACCTTCCGGATAGCGCGAGCCACATCAGCGCGGACACCCCTATCCAAGCAGCCCTGGTCATCACCGCGGACACGGCGGTGGGGCGCATGAGCACCACGTGGAACGTGGGCACGGAGGGCATTAGCGCTGTCACCGGCGCCATCCGCACCGCTAACTGATCAGCGCATCGCGTCGTCGATCTCGTCCGGGGGCAGCGCCAGAATGTGACTGATCCTCTCGACGAGGAGCCTGCGGGTCATGACCGCGACCTCCTCGGGCGGGCAACGCAGCGTGATCGGTAGGCGGTAGACCACGATCCGGTCGCGCAGACCGCGACGTCGATCGGCCGGGAAAATACGCGCGACGACGACGCTGTGAGACTCCCAGGGGGCCGGATTCGACGGCGGAACATCCTCCACGGCGAATTCGATCGTAGACACCTGAGGCCAGCGACTAATGAGCTCAGTGACGAGTTCGCGCACCATCAGATCGAAGTCTTCGCGCCGCGTCCTCCACGCCGGTGTTCCCGGAAAAAAGAGGGGACCGCGAGGACCGCGACCGTGGCGGTTGCGGCTTGAGATGTGGCGGCGCGTGGAAAACACCCCCCCAGGGTAGGCGCACGGCGCGCGGGAGTGGGCCATCGGCGCGCAGAGTGTCGTACTCTTAGGGACGTGATTGCCCAACGCCACTGCTCGAAACCCGGCTGCTCGACCGCCGCTGTCGCCACCCTCACCTACGATTACCGCGATTCAACCGTGGTCGTCGGTCCCCTTGCGACCGTCGCGGATCCCAACTCGTATGACCTGTGCGAGGAACACGCGCAGAATCTCACCGCGCCCCTGGGCTGGCAGGTTGTCCGTCTAGCGACCAACTTTGAACCGGCACCGCCCTCCGGAGATGACCTCGCCGCGCTCGTTGACGCCGTGCGTCGCGTCGCTCAGGAGGCGCAGGCTGAGCCGACTCCCGCTCCTGCCACGCGCAGGCCTCAGACCGGTCCGTTCGGCCCCGCACGCTCCGTGGGCAGCCCCGACACATCGAGCCCGCTCGACCCATCGAGCCCGTACGCGCGCAGGCGCGCGCAGTTCACGGTGGTTGACGGCTCCGAGAAGGACTCCGAGGACTAACCCCTACAAGCCGAAGCGAGGCTGCGTTGCCTCGTGGAATCGCGCCTTGCCGCGCGCGCGACGCTCACACTCGCGCTCCCACTCGCGATCACGGCGGGCCACAAGAATGGCCGCAATCACGATCTCCGGGTGCAGCCCAGCCGGCAGTGGCGTCTGGACACGCTTCACGAGACGCTCAGCAAGGGAAATTGCGACCTGCCCGCGCAGCTTCGTGTCGATGGAGCGGTTCGCTCCCAGGAACGCGCGAGCCTCAGCAGCGAGGGCATCGTCGAGGGGCAGGATCGTCGCCGAGGCCGCCCACTCCTCGAGCCCGGGAGGCATCACCAGGGGAGGGTAGAAGACCGAGTCTCCCTGGGAGCACACCATCGTCCCCGCGGCGATATCCCCCAGACGCTTGCCCTTCTTGTTGACGAGTTCGGTGAGGAACGCGAGGCCGCCCGACGTCAGCCAGTTTTCCAGGATTCCCACGCCGACGCGTACCGCGCTGTGGCGAGCGGTGATCGCGCCGCCGTCATCGCGTACGACCCGCAGGTTGAGGGCCCACTTGCCGAGCGAACGGCCTTTCGTGGCCACTTCGACCACGAAGGGGACGAAAAACATGACCGAGGCGACCAAGCCGATCACGAACACGCGCACGAGAGAGGCAGAGTCGTTCGACCAGGTACGCGCGGCGCTGATGAAAACGAGGAGCGCCACCCCCAGATACGTGGTGCCGTCGATGACTGCGGCGGCGAAGCGTTCGGGGGGCGAGGCAGGGGTGACGTCGAGGGAGACGGCCTCGCCCGTGCGGACATAGTCGTCTTGAATGACGCGTGATTGACTGCGTTGCGCGCTCATGTATGACACGCTAGTCCAATGGACATCGATGTGCTGCGGGTGAGCGGAAAAACGGAGTGGAAACGCCTCGAGGAACTGACGCGTACCCGCTTTCTGACGGGTGAGCAGATCGACGAGCTCGATCGGCTCTACCGATCTGCCACGACCGACTTGGCGCGCGTACGCACGACCAGCCCCGATCCCGACGTCATCGCGGAACTCTCACGCATCCTGTCGGCAGCTCGCGGGCGCTTAGCAGGAACGGCGGGCATCAACGGAACCGTGATTGCACGCTTTTTCAAGGTGTCGTTGCCCTACGCCCTGTATCAGATTCGCTGGGTGACGGTGGGCGTCATGCTCGTGTCCATCGCGCTTGCTCTCATTGAGGGCCACTACCTGGTCACGCACCCGGACGCGATGAACCAGCTGGGCACGCCCGAGCAGCTGCGCCAATACGCGAACAGTGACTTCGTCGAGTACTACCACCAGGACACGAATGCGGAGTTCGGACTGTCCGTGTGGGTGAACAACGCGTGGATCGCCCTGCAGGCCGTGGTGACGGGCGTGACCGGCGTGTACCCGCTGAAGATCCTGTGGACCAACGCGACGAACGTTGGGGTGGCCGGAGCCGTTGTGACCGTCTACGCGGGGCCCTGGCACTTCTTCCGTTTTATCCTGCCGCACGGCCTGCCCGAACTGACCGCCGTCTTCATCTCGATCGCAGCGGGCCTGAGGGTCTTCTGGGCACTCCTCGTCCCCGGAGCGGCAACGCGCTACCAGGCGGTGGGCGTGGCCGCGCGCAGCGCCATGACGGTGGCGGTGGGCTGCGCTATCCTCCTCGCGGGCTCGGGTGTGCTCGAAGGATTCGTGACGCCCTCGCAGCTGCCCGACGCCGTCAAGATCGCCCTGGGGGTGGCGATGACTGCGGCCGTGTGGGCGTACACGCTGATCCTCGGTCGCAGGGCGCACCAGGCGGGCCAGGACGCCGACGTCGGCATCGACGCCGGCTACTACCAGCCGGTCGCGGGCTGACACCGCCCTCGCGGACTTACAGGCGTCCGCTCTTCTTCAACGCGATGTAGCGGTCGGCCGTGCGTGCGGGCAGCAGGCCCGCCGAAGCCTGCAGCGTGAGGGCACCCGCGAGGCGCACGTCTGCGGCACCTGCGGCGTCGGAACGCTCGGCGAGCGCGGCCGAGGCCGCCAGGAATACCGCGTCAGCGTCCTCGCGCCCATTGCGGGCACGAATCTCGTCGGGGTCAGTCGCCGATGCGACGAGCACCGTATGGCGCTTCGTCAGGCGCGCCAGCGCGTCGGTGAACTCGGTTTCCAGCCCGGCGGGCGGGATCTTCGTGGCGATGACAACGAACGCCGAGTGACGCACAGTCTCCTCAACGGCGTCAGCTGCCCTCGACCAGTCGGTGACATCCAGGCGCGGATTCAGGTCGGTGAACACGTGCGCGAGCGTCTCGATGATCTTGGCGCCGCGCACGCCGGAGACGCGGGCGCGCACGCGCGAATCGATGGCTACGACGTGGACCTTGTCGCCCGCGCGATCGGCCAGTGCCGCCAGGAGCAGGGTGGTTTCGATCGAGGAATCCAGGCGCGGTGCGCGGCCCAGCGCGATCGAGTCAACTTCCTCGTTCTCGGGGGCACCGAGCAGCGCCGAGGATGCGCGGCCGCAGTCCACGACGATGACGACGTGGCGGTCGCGTTCGGGACGCCACTGGCGCACCATGAGCTCGGTGGAGCGGGCGGACGCGCGCCAGTCGATGTCGCGGGGATCATCTCCCACGACGTACGCGCGCAGCGAGTCAAACTCGGTGCCTGCTCCGCGCAGCGTCGTCGGCGTCGTGCCTTCGAGTTCGTGGAGGCGGGCCAAGCGCGAGGGCAGGAGCACCCGCGCCTTAAACTCCGGCAGCACCGACAGGGTCAAGGGCGCACTGATCGATACCTGGCGCGCGCCCAGGTGCAGGGGGCCCCAGGAACGAATCGTGACGACGTCCGCGTGGCGCGTTCCTCGCCTCGTGGGGGACAGGAGCGTCGTGACCTTCTCGGCGGATTTCGGGAGCACGCGCACGCGCCGGAAGGACGGCGACTGACGCAGCGAGGGAGGCCACGCGTCGCGCACGTCCAGGACCATCTGGCGCTTGGTCGTGTTCGTCAGGCGCAGCGAGGCCTCGGTGCTCTGGTCGGCGCGGATCGGGCCGGTGACCTCGCGGCTCATACGCAGGGTCCGAGGCGAGGGGGCGGCGAGGGCGTCCAACAAACAGACGAGCACGATGATGCCGCACCACATCCACGCGAAGCCGCGGGATGGGGCGAAGGCGAGCGGGATAAGGCCCACCAGGACGAGGAGCGCGCTGCGCGCCGAAATTGCCACGGGGAACCTCAGCGAGGAACGGGGGTGGCCGCGAGGACGCCGGTGATGACGTCGGTGGCGTCCACGCCTTCCAGGTTGGCCTCGGCGCGCAGACCCAGTCGGTGAGCGAGGGTCACGGGGGCCATCGTCTTGACGTCGTCGGGGGTGACGAAGCCTCGTCCCTGGAGGAACGCCCACACGCGAGAGGTGCGCAGCAGCGCGGTCGCGCCACGCGGAGACACACCCACACGCACGGCGGCGGACGTACGCGTCGCGCGGCACAGGTCCACCAGGTAGGCCATGACTGCGGGGGCGACCTCGATGCGCGAGGCAGCCTCGTGTGCGGCGTGGATATCGGCGGTGCCCGCCACGGGCCGGATGCCGGCCTCCGCCAGAGACATCGGGTTGAAGCCGGCCTGGTGGCGGGCAATGATGTCGATCTCGGCCTCGCGCGAGGGCAGGGGGAGTTCAAGCTTGAGGAGGAAACGGTCCAGCTGGGCCTCGGGCAGCGGGTAGGTGCCCTCGTACTCGACCGGGTTCTGGGTGGCGATGACCATGAAGGGGTCCGGCAGCGTGCGCGTGGCACCATCGATCGAGACCGTGTGCTCCTCCATCGATTCCAGGAGCGCCGACTGCGTCTTGGGGGGAGTGCGGTTGATTTCGTCGGCGAGCAGCAGGTTCGTGAAAACAGGGCCTTCACGGAACACGAACTCGGAATGACCCGCATCCCACACCATAGAGCCCGTGATGTCTGCGGGCATGAGGTCGGGGGTGAACTGGATGCGCGCCATGTCGACGTCGAGGGCTCGGGCGAGGGTACGTACGAGCAGCGTCTTAGCAACACCGGGCACGCCCTCCAGCAGCGCGTGACCACCGGCGACAAGGGCAACGATCAGGCCGGTGATGGCACCATCCTGGCCGACGACGGCTTTACCAATCTCCGCCTTGAGGGCCAAGAGGGACTCCTGCGTGCGCCGCTCGGCCTCGCTCAGCGAACGTCCCGACCAGCCTTCGCCGGTGGGCGCGGAATAGGAGGTGGCCTGCTGGGGCGCACCCTGGGGCGTGCCCTGAGAAGGGGGAGCAGTCGGCGCGTACGAGGCCGGGGCACCCTGCGCGGGCAGCTCACCCTGGGGCGCGTAGACGCCCGGAGCCGCCGAAGGCGCCGGAACCTGGCGGGGCGCACCCTCGGGAGCGCGGCCGGGCTGGGGCACGCCGTTGGACGAGGGGCCGGGAATCGGGCTAGTCATGGCGGATCTCCTTTTCGAGAGCGTCGAGGTCGTGGGCGAGGCGGATCAGTTCCTTCTCGGACGTGGGGGGAGGGCCCCACAAGAGGACGGTCGAGCGCGACGTGAGCAGGCCTCGTTGCTCAATCGCACGGGTCAGAGCCTCGCGGTCGCCGGTGTGGGCGATGCCCAGTGCGGTCGCGATGCGTGTGGCGCTCGCGCTGCGCAGCGCCGTGGCGGCGTGCTCGTACGCGCGTTGAGAGCGCATGAGACGGGCCTTACCGATGATGGTTTCAGAGGCGGGAACCTCAATGGGGAGATTCTCAGGCGTCAGGGGACCCAGGCGCCTGCCTCGGGCGAATGCGGCGATCAGGCACGCCCCGATCGTGAGGAGGAACGCGGGTGCGAGGTAGGGGGCCTCGGCGCTATCGTCTTTCCCGTGGCCGAGGGTGTCTGTCGCCTGTGGCGAATACCAGGCGACCTTGGAGGTGCGCCCGATCGCGTTGATCGCGAGGGCCGCGTTGCCCTCGTCGGTGATCGCGCGGTTTCGCAGGCGCAGCGAATCGGGAATGATCGCCCGGAAACGCCCGGATTCGACCTTCTCGGCGTATGCGTAGGAGTCGTCATCCCCGGGGAAGCAAAGCGCCCAGCCGTTTGCGCCGCTCGAGCTGCCCGAAACCGCGTAGGCGGAGGATGTCAGCGACTGCGCGCGCGTCGCTGTTTCGGAGTTGCACCTGGCCGTCACGACATGTGAGCTGTGCCAGTCGCGCTTCGCGCGCAGGCCGCCGAGGTAGGGAGCCGACGAATCGTATTCTTCCTCGAGTCCGACGTAGACAACGTTCGCCCGAGTCTCGATCGCCTTGGCGACGGAGTCACTCATCCGCGCGGGAAAAATGACGACGAGAGTCGTGTCATCGCCCACCTCGGATGCGCCCTTCGCCCCGACTTCGCGCACGGACACCCCGTGGTCGCCGAGCACCTGAGCGAGCGCGCGGGCGCCATCGCCGTGCTTATTGCGAATGCCAACGGGCGCGTTGTTGTACCCCATCTGGCTAAGGAAGGCCGAACCGATCAGAGCGATCACCGTGACCGCAATAAGAAGGAGCATCGGACGCGCCGCCGAGAAACGCTCGCGCGCCGTGGGAGTGACGATTGCGACCTGCCGGGACTTCATGACTCGTCCTTCGCGTAGCTACACAGGTCGAGGAGGACCGGAGTAAAGGAGCGCAGCGCGTCCACCTCGTCGCGCGAGATCGCGGCGCGACCGTAGCGAACCTTGTCGAAGGACTCAGCGTATGCGGAGAGCTGCGGGGCGAGGCCGGGGGCGACCCGGGTCGCTGCGTCGGCGGCCTCGCGGGCGGTCAGGCCCGGAGTGGAGGAAACGACGTCGTGGTCATCGAGGCCCAGAACCATGAGACGGTAGGCCCACACGTACGCCAGGTTCCAATCCTGAGCGGCCACGGCCTCGTCGAAGGATGCCTGAACCTGCGGCGCGCTGGTCTCCTCCTCGAAGACGAGGCCCGACTTGCGTCGTTTCGCCAGGCGAATCGGGTTGAGGATGAGCACAATGACCAGGGCCGCGATCACAATGATCGCCAGAATCGCCAGGATCAGCGAGATCGGTGGGGTGCCCTGGCCCTTCCACGACAGGAGCCGGAAGAAATCGTCGATCAAATTCTTCACGAAGCCGACGATCGGGCCACGGATCTCGCCGTATTCGCCCTTGGCAAGCTCTTTGAGGAGCCAGTCACGAGCCTCGCCCTGGTCGGGCGTCAGCGGAACCTCACAGCTGAGCATGGGACTCACTGAGGCTGGACGCTCGCCTGCATGAGGACCGCCGCGAAGTTCTCCTTACGGATACGCAGGTCCGCGTACATGAGCGTCTCGTAGGTGGCAGTGAGCGGCATGACGAGGCCGCTGGCGAAGGTAGTCAGACCCGTTGTGATCGCCACAAGAATCATTGAACCGGTCCCGTTGTCCGCCATGGCGAACGCGGTGACTCCAGTGATACCACCGATGAAACCGCCGATGAAACCGGCGATAAAACCGGCGACGAACGTGATGAGGAAGATTCGTCCAAGCGTCGGCCAGAAGTAGCCCTTGCTCAGGTTCCACGAACGCTTCATGGACGCGATCGGTCCGATCTCCTCAAGCACCGTGATGACGGAAGCGAAAGCGAACTTGATGTTCAGGAAATAGACGCCGGCGACAACGGGGAGGAAAAGGAAGAGTCCGATGCCTAGGAGGATGCCACCGGTCGAGTCGTCGGCGGCGTAGACGAAGAAGAATGCGACCATGAGGAGGCCCCAGATAATCACCGGGATGGCCGTGACAATGCCGGTCACGATGAACGTGCCGATCAAGGCACCCAGACGAGGCTTAGTCATCGCCCAGGCCTGCGAGAGGGTCACCTTGTTGCCAATCATCATCTGCGACACCGTGGTCGCCAGCATGCCCATGATGATGGTGGTGCCCGCAACCATCGACAGTGTCTGCACACCCTGAGATGCCAGGCTGGTCAGCAGCAGGACAGCCAAATCCTCCGTCCCCGCCAGCTGCGCCTGAGGGTCGTTTGAACTGGCCGCCGACCCGAGCACGGTCGGGAGGAATGCAGTCACCATGGAGATGAGGGAGACGACCGCCATGACCGCCATGGTGAAGCCGAAGAGAATCTTCGGATTCTGGCGGATCGCCGCAAAAGAACCGCTCATCAGGTCGCCGATCGAGAGCGGACGGAGGGGGATGATGCCGGGCTTGGCCTCCCATCCCCACTGGTTGGTGTTCACGCTGTAGCCGGAGGCTCCGGGCTGCGAGGCGTAGCCCTGCTGCGCCCCGTAGCCGGGCTGACCGCCGTAGCCGGGCTGGCCCCCGTAGCCGGGCTGGCCGCCGTAGCCGGGCTGGCCCCCGTAGCCGGGCTGGCCGCCGTAGCCGGGCTGGC
>JAHYYD010000279.1 GCA_019425105.1 Actinomycetota bacterium | reverse complement strand
CCACCTCACCGTCTCCAACACCGACACCTGGGAAGAAAAACAAGGCCACTAAACCGGTCACCAGGCCACACACACGCCGGGCACCACGGAACACCCACCAACGCAGCGGGGCCGCGCACGAAAACTCGTGCGCGGCCCCAGGACGCTCAACCGGAGAAGGAACCCCGGCCTCGTAACGCCTACTCCTGGAGGCGACCCGACTGATCGAACACATAGCGCGTGCCGTCAATCCAGCGCGCCCCGGTCACCATCGCCCCGGAGGAGGACAGGTAGTACCAGGAGCCGCCGTCCTTCACCCAGCCGGTGCTCATCGCGCCGGAGGGGGTGAAGAAATACCAGGAGGATCCGATGCGCGCCCAGCCCGTGGCCATCGCACCGGACTCAGCCAGGTAGTACCAGGTGGAACCCTCGCGCATCCAGCCGGTGCGCATCGCGCCCGAGGACGCCAGGTAGTACCAGGTGTCGCGCACCTTGGTCCACCCGCTGGCCATCTCTCCACTGATGGGATCCAGGTAGTACCAGGTCCCATGCACCTTCACCCAGCCCGCAGCCTGGCCGCCGGAGGGACCGTAGTAGAACCAGTGGCCGCCCTCGCTGACCCAGCCGGTCACCATGTAGCCGCGCGCGTCGAAGCGGTAGATCGCCCCGTCAATGCGCAGCTGCGTCGAGGTCGGGTAGGTGCCGTCCTCGTAGCGCCACCACCAGCCAAAGGCGCCGGAGACCCAGCGGCCCGAGCGGGCCTCGTCGGGGCCGACCTGGTCGGGGCTGACGGTGAAGGAAACCTGGAGGGTCGCGTCGTCATCGGCGCGCGCGTCGTTGTTGCGGCCCATGGCTTCAACCGTCACCGTCGCGGCGCCCGCGAAGCGTCCCGTGCCCTTCGGGTGGGACACGTCCACGCCGTCGGCCTGCAGCGTCACCGAGTTGCCCTCGAACGCGCCGTTGCCCACACCGGTCGCGACTTCACGCTCACCCACGAGGAGGCGCGCCGAGGTCACGGGACCGGTGACGGTCACCCGGATGGAGACGCGCCCGGAGACGCTCGCCCCCGCGAGCGGCTGCCACGTGGTGCCGTCGGTCGAGTACTCGACGCTGCCAATGACGGGCTTCGCTTGGTCCTTCAGCACCGCGTCCAGGGCGTTGGGCAGGCCCGCACCCCGGTACTCGTGGCCCTCCATGGGCTTCAGGCGGTTCCAGTTCGCCGGGTCGCCCGCCTGCTTCTTCGCCAGGGCAATGATCTGCTCGGCATTCATCTCCGGGTGGACCTGGCGCAGCGTCGCGATGACGGCGGCCGCCAGGGGCGATGCCTGCGAGGTGCCGTACAGGTTGCCGTAGGCCTTGCCGTACCAGCTCGTCAGCGGAGCGTAGATCTTCGCGCCGGGGGCGGCGAAGTCGATGCTGTTCGCACCCCAGTTCGACCAGGACGTCGGCTCAAGCACGCCTGTGGCGGGGTCGGCACCCTCGGGCAGCTGCAGGGCGGACACGGCGAGCGTGCCGCGCAGCATCGACGGCATGTAGACGCCTCCCTTCACGTCGCGCTCATACGCGCCCCAGGTGTCGCCCGGCGACGAATCGTCGGTGGCAGGCGGGTTATCCAGGTCCGTCGTCCAGTTGCCGGCGGCCACCACGTTGATGACATCCTTCGAGGTCGCGTAGTCGACCGCGCGCTGCACGGCCTCCAGGCCGGCGGCCTGCTCGGGGTCGTTCGGCATCCAGTACTTCCACGGGTTGATGTAGTACGACCCGTTGGTGACCGAAATGCCGTGGTCGGCGGCCCACACGAAGCCGCACGCGATGTACTCGGGGTAGAAGAAACCACCATTGCGCGAGGCCACGTTGATCGCGGCGATGCGCAGGGTCGGGTTCACGCCATCCACGCCCACGCCGTCGTGCTTCGCGGCGATCGAGCCGGCCACGTGCGTGCCGTGGGTGGCGTCGTCCCAGCGCCAGGCGGCGGGGTCGCGGTTGGGCACGCCGTTGACGTTGCAGGCCACGGACTTGTCATAGTCGACCTGTCCAGCCAGGTCCGGCACGGTGTCGTCCACGGACTGGTCCATGATGCCCACAGTCACGGGGGCGCGCATGACGTCCACGTCCTGCGCCTCGAGGGCGTGCAGGGCCTGGAGGTGCCATCCGTTGCTCGTCTGTGGGTCAGGGGTCAGGGTCGCGTCTTGATCGCTCTGAGCTCCCTGAGCTCCCTGCGCTCCCTCGGAGCGGGGTGCGGCCGCGAGCGCAGCGTCCGCCGCGACTCGGGTCTCGTAGGGAACGGGGACCACGGCCTCGTTGCCACCGACGGGTGCCTGGCGGGTCGGGCCGATCGAGTCGTAGCTGATGCCTTCCTTCACGAGCGCGGCGCCCAGGTCGGGCGAGAAGGTGGGCGA
>JAHYYD010000278.1 GCA_019425105.1 Actinomycetota bacterium | reverse complement strand
GTGTTCCCCGGCCAGCAGGGCGGCCCCCTCATGCACGTGATCGCCGCGAAGGCCATCGCCATGAAGGTCGCGCAGACCGAGGAGTTCAAGGATCGCCAGCGCCGCACCCTCGAGGGTGCGCAGATTCTTGCGGAGCGCCTGGGCGCGGATGACGCGAAGAACGCGGGTATCAAGCTGGTTACCGGTGGCACCGACGTCCACCTGGTCCTCGTTGACCTCGTCGAGTCGGAGCTCAACGGCCAGCAGGCCGAGGATCTCCTGCACGAGGTCGGCATCACCGTCAACCGCAACGCCGTCCCCTTCGACCCGCGTCCGCCGGCCGTCACCTCGGGCCTGCGCATCGGCACTCCCGCCCTCGCGACGCGCGGTTTCGACGCCGAGGACTTTGCCGAGGTTGCGGACATCATCGGCACGACCCTGTCTCAGGGTGCGTCCGGCGGCAACGTTGAGGTGGACGCCCTGCGCGCCCGCGTCAAGAAGCTGACGGACAAGCACCCCCTGTACGCCGGGCTCTGATCGTGAGGGCTCCCTGGGAGGGCCCCGCAGGGGTCCTGGATGGAAAGGCGACAGCTGCCGCGATCAAGGCGGAGCTGAAGGAACGCGTTGATCGTCTGCGCGAGGCCAGGGTCGTCCCGGGCCTCGGTACGATCCTCGTGGGCGAAGACCCCGGGTCCGTCGCCTACGTCGCCGGTAAGCACCGTGACTGCGCGGAAATCGGCGCTGAGTCGATCCGCGTGGACCTGCCTGCCGACGCCACGCAGGAACAGGTGGAGGCTGCGATTGATCAGCTCAACGCGGACCCTGCCTGCACGGGCTACATCGTGCAGCTGCCGCTGCCTCGCGGGATCGACACGAACGCCGTTCTGGAGCGCATCGACCCGGCGAAGGACGCCGATGGGCTGCACCCGATGAACCTCGGGCGGCTCGTCCTGCGGGGGTCGGGTCCCATCGATTCGCCGCTTCCGTGCACGCCGCGCGCGGTCATTGAGCTCATGGAACGCCATGGGATCGATCTGGCCGGTAAGAACGTGTGTGTCGTCGGCCGAGGCGTGACCGTGGGTCGTTCGATCGGCCTGCTGCTCATGCGCAAGGAAGTGAACGCGACCGTCGATGTGTGCCACACGGGCACGACCAACCTGGCTGATCACGTGCGTCGCGCGGACGTTATCGTGGCCGCTGCGGGATCCGCTGGGATCATCACGCGCGACATGGTGGCGCCCGGTGCGGTCGTCCTTGACGTCGGCGTGAGCCGGGTGCAGGGCGAGGATGGCAAGGCTCGTCTCATGGGCGATGTCGCTGACGGCGTGGATGAGGTCGCCAGCTGGCTGAGCCCCAATCCGGGCGGTGTCGGCCCAATGACGCGGGCCCTCCTCGTGACCAACGTCGTCGAGGCGGCCGAACGCCAGGCGGGAGTCAGCGCGAACTGACAAACGTTGTGCGACCTCGAAAATAGAAGCCGGTTGCGCGTGAACGACGCGGAGGCGCGGTGAGGATATCCATTCCTCGCCGCGCCTCCTCGTTCCTCTAGACTGGAGAAAAACTCGCGTAAGGAGAAAACGATGACCCTGACGGTGACGACCGTGAATCTTAACGGCATCCGCGCCTCCCACAAGCGTGGCTTCCTCGAGTGGCTGGAGGGGAGCGACACGGACGTACTGCTCATGCAGGAGGTGCGCGCACCTGAGGAGATCTCCCGCGAGATCATGGGCTATGCCTGGGACAGCGTGTGGGTTCCCTGCCGCATCAAGGGGCGCGCGGGCGTCGGCGTGGCCGTGCGACGCGGCCGTGCGAGTCTGGAGGGTGAGCCTCGCGTGGTCCTCGACGACGCTGAGACGGACGTGGATTCCGGTCGCTGGCTCGAGGTCATCGTGCGCTCCGAGGGCGGGGAGAGCCCCGTGCGAGTCGTCTCGGCGTACTTCCATTCGGGCGAGAAGGACACTCCCAAGCAGGAGGCGAAGATGGCGCACTTGCCGCGTATCGGTGCCCGCATGGCCGAGCTGCTCGCCGAGGAGGTAGCCGGGGGTATCTCCTCGCTCGTGTGCGGTGACTTTAACGTCGTGCGCTGCGAGGCTGACATCAAGAACTGGAAGCCGAACCACAACAAGCGAGCTGGCGTCCTCGACGAGGAGATCGCCTTCCTGAACCAGTGGGTGGATGAGGGGTGGCGCGACACTGTGCGCGACCTGGCTGGCGATGTGCAGGGGCCGTACTCGTGGTGGTCGTGGCGCGGTCAGGCCTTCGTCAACAACGCGGGCTGGCGCATCGACTATCAGTACGCGACGCCGGCCCTGGGGGAGCGTGCGCGCTCCTTCGAGATCGGCCGCGCCGACGAGTACGCGGAGCGCTTCTCGGATCACGCGCCGGTCTCGGTGACCTACGAGATCTGACGTTT
>JAHYYD010000277.1 GCA_019425105.1 Actinomycetota bacterium | reverse complement strand
AGGTCTTCCGCGCCATGGAGATGATTGCTGCGTCTCGCATTGGCGCGGCGCGGCGCGCTGCCACTGAGGCGGGGCCCTACGAGAAGGCCCTGACCCAGGCGGTCGCGGCGGTCGCGGTCCACACGGATCTCGACCACCCGCTGACCGAGGAACGTCAGGACACGAGTCGTGTCGCCGTCCTGGTTGTGGCATCGGATCGCGGTATGGCCGGAGCCTACTCAGCAACCATCCTGCGCGAGTCGGAGAAGCTGATCACGGACCTGCGTGAGGATGGCTACGAGCCCGTTCTCTATACCTTTGGACGCAGGGCGTCGGCGTACTTCCGCTTCCGCGGTGTCACCATTGAGCGGGAGTGGGAAGGTGAGTCTGACTCGCCCTCTCCCGACACTGCACGCGAGATGGCGCAGGTGCTGCTTGAGCGCTTCATGGACCCCGATCCTGACACGGGCGTCGGTGCGCTGCACCTCGTCTACACGCGTTTCAAGACGGTCATGAGCCAGGTGCCCGAAGTGCGCCAGATGCTCCCGCTGACGGTTGTGGATGCCCCCGAATCGGACGAGGAACGCACGACCGAGCGCGGCTTCGCGGACGACCCGGCATCGGCTCAGCCCGAGTACGAGTTCATTCCGTCGGCCCAAGCCGTGCTCGATACGCTCCTGCCTCTTTACGTGGAGGCGCGCATCCACAACGTGCTGCTCCAGTCCGCAGCGTCCGAGCTCGCATCGCGTCAACGCGCCATGCATACGGCGACGGACAACGCGCAGGAACTCATCACCAAGTACACGCGTCTGGCGAACTCGGCCCGCCAGGCGGAAATCACCCAGGAAATTACCGAAATCGTGGGCGGGGCCGACGCTCTGGGCGCGAGCTAAGCCCTTCGAGACACGGAGTAACACTATGACTGATACCCAAGCAATTGCCGAGGGACGCGTCGCCCGCGTCGTCGGCCCTGTCGTCGACGTTGAGTTTCCCCCGGACCGCATCCCGCCGTTGTACAACGCGCTGACCGTCGAGGTGAACCTTGCCGGTCAGGGTGAGGGTGAGTCGACCTTCACGATGACGCTTGAGGTTGCCCAGCACCTGGGTGATAACCTCGTGCGTACGATCGCGCTGAAGCCGACCGACGGCCTCGTTCGTGGCGCGCCCGTCACGGACACCGGTGCACCCATCTCCGTCCCCGTCGGTGACGTCACCAAGGGCCACGTGTTCAACGTGACCGGCGACGTCCTCAACCTCGCAGAGGGCGAGACCCTTGACATCAAGGAGCGTTGGCCGATCCACCGCCAGCCCCCGGCCTTCGATCAGCTCGAGGCGCGCACCAAGATGTTCGAGACCGGCATCAAGGTCATCGACCTGCTGACCCCCTACGTGCAGGGCGGCAAGATCGGCCTCTTCGGCGGTGCGGGCGTCGGCAAGACCGTCCTCATCCAGGAGATGATTCAGCGCGTGGCTCAGGACCACGGCGGCGTCTCCGTGTTCGCCGGCGTCGGCGAGCGCACCCGTGAAGGCAACGATCTGATCGGCGAAATGGAAGAGGCGGGCGTCTTCGATAAGACCGCCCTCGTCTTCGGCCAGATGGACGAGCCGCCGGGCACGCGTCTGCGCATCGCCCTGACGGGCCTGACCATGGCGGAGTACTTCCGCGATGTTCAGCACCAGGACGTCCTCTTGTTCATCGACAACATCTTCCGTTTCACCCAGGCGGGTTCCGAGGTCTCCACGCTGCTGGGCCGCATGCCCTCCGCCGTGGGCTACCAGCCCAACCTGGCTGATGAGATGGGTCTGCTTCAGGAGCGCATTACGTCGGCTGGCGGCCACTCGATCACCTCGCTGCAGGCGATCTACGTTCCTGCCGACGACTACACCGACCCGGCTCCGGCGACGACCTTCGCTCACCTGGACGCGACGACCGAGCTTTCCCGTGAGATCGCGGCCAAGGGTATTTACCCCGCCGTGGATCCGCTGGCCTCGACCTCGCGCATCCTCGACCCGGCCCTCGTGGGTCGCGAGCACTACGACGTCGCGACGCACGTCAAGGCGATCCTGCAGAAGAACAAGGAGCTGCAGGACATCATCGCCATCCTCGGTGTCGACGAGCTGAGCGAGGACGACAAGGTGACGGTCGCGCGTGCGCGCCGCATCGAGCAGTTCCTCTCGCAGAACATGTACATGGCTGAGAAGTTCACGGGCGTGCCCGGTTCGACCGTGCCGCTGTCGGAGACCATCGAGGCGTTCAAGCGCATTGCCGAAGGCCACTACGACGATGTTCCGGAGCAGGCCTTCTACAACTGCGGTGGCATCGACGACCTGGAGCGTAACGCTCACGAGCTGGCCAAGGAAGCCTGATGGCATCGGGTAAGTCCTTGCAGGTCGAGGTCGTCTCCCACGAGGGACG
>JAHYYD010000276.1 GCA_019425105.1 Actinomycetota bacterium | reverse complement strand
GACATCGGCGTGTACGGCCTGGGAGTCATGGGCGCAAACCTCGCCCGCAACCTGGCCCGCAACGGCTACGCGACCGCCGTCTTCAACAGGACCCAGGCTCGCACCGAGAAGCTCATGGCGGAGCACGGCGACGAGGCGACCTTCGTCCCCGCGTCCAGGCTCGAGGACTTCATCGCCTCCCTGCGCACCCCGCGCGTCGCCATCATGATGGTCCAGGCCGGCCCCTCGACGGACGCCGTCATGGAGCAGCTCGCCGCTCTCATGGACGAGGGCGACATCATCGTCGACTGCGGTAACTCCCTGTTCACCGACACGATCCGCCGCGAGAAGTGGGCCGCCGAGCGCGGCCTGCACTTCGTGGGCGCGGGCGTCTCCGGCGGCGAGGAGGGCGCCCTGTGGGGTCCATCCATCATGCCCGGCGGCACCCCGGCCTCGTACGATCGCCTCGGCCCCATGTTCGAGTCCATCGCCGCCACCTACGACGGCGTGCCCTGCTGCACGTACATCGGCGCGAACGGCGCCGGCCACTTCGTGAAGATGGTGCACAACGGCATCGAGTACGCGGACATGCAGGTCATCGCCGAGGCCTACACCCTCCTGCGCGAGGGCCTGGGTGCCACCCCCGCCGAGATCGCCGACATTTTTGCCGCCTGGAACGAGGGCGAGCTCAACTCCTACCTCATGGAGATCACCGCCGAGGTCCTGCGCCAGGTGGACGCCGAGACGGGCAAGCCCCTCGTCGACCTCATCGTGGACGCCGCCTCGCAGAAGGGCACTGGCAAGTGGACGGTGCAGACCGCCCTCGACCTGGCCGTCCCCGTCACCGCGATCGGCGAGGCCACCTTCGCGCGCGGCGCGTCCTCCGAGCCCGCCCAGCGCGTGGCCGGCCAGGCGCTCGCGGGTAACGCCACCGCGCTCGTCATCGAGTCGGACGAGGCGCGGGCCGCGTTCATTGAGGACGTCCGCCAGGCGCTCTTCGCCTCCAAGATCGTCGCCTACTCGCAGGGCTTCGACGAGATCGAGGCCGGGGCTGCCGAGTACGAGTGGGGCATCGATAAGGGCGCCCTGGCTCGCATCTGGCGCGCGGGCTGCATCATCCGCGCGGCCTTCCTCGACGACATCACTCGCGCCTACGAGGCCGACCCCGACCTGCCGCTGCTGCTGGCCGCCGAGCCGTTCGCGACCCGCTTCCAGGAGTGCACGCCCGCGCTGCGCCGCGTCGTGGCCCAGGCGGCCCTCGCCGGCGTTCCGATCCCCGTGTTCGCCTCGTCCCTGGCCTACTTCGACCAGATTCGCGCGACGCGCCTGCCGGCCGCCCTCATCCAGGGTCAGCGCGACTTCTTCGGTTCCCACACCTACCACCGGGTCGACAAGGAGGGTGTCTTCCACACCCTGTGGGCGGTGCCGGGTCGTCCCGAGGAACAGTGGTCCTGATCTGAAGAGACGGAAGGTTCTCTAGCAGCGGGTGGGTGCGCGGTGAGCGCACCCACCCGCTGTGTTGCGGACCATACTTTGGGGTTCTTTCAGGAAACACCGTTAGGCTAGGAACATAACAATCCGCTGAAAGGGCGAATACGTGGCTACTAACAACGGACGGTCCGACTGGAACGACATCATCGAGCCTGGCGGCTCGGGCGCGTCGCACCGCGACGCTCTGCCCTCGCGGCGCGCGACGCGCGCCGCCGCTTCGTCGCGTGCTTCCAAGAAGGCCGCCACGGCCTCGTCGGCCGGTAAGAAGGGCCCCGCGAAGAAGAAATTCCGGTGGGCCAAGCGCATCGGGTTTGGAATTCTGACCATCTTCCTGGGCGTGTTCATTGCTGGCATGGCCGTGTTCCTGTACCTCTACAACACGCTGACGGTGCCCGCGCCGGACGATCTGGCCCTCGCGCAGAAGACGACCGTCTACTACGCCGATGGCACGACCGAGATGGGTACCCTGGGTGAGATCAATCGTCAGATCATCGATACGACGAAGCTGCCCGACTATGTGCCCAAGACGATCGTCGCCTCCGAGGACCGCACGTTCTACACGAACAATGGCGTCGACCTGAAAGGCATCCTCCGCGCGCTCGTGAACAACCTGCGTGGCGGTGCTCGCCAGGGCGGATCGACCCTCACCCAGCAGTACGTGGAGCGCTACTACATGGGTGAAACCACGTCTTATACGGGCAAGCTCAAGGAAGCCGTCCTGGCGATCAAGATCAACCGTGAGAAGTCCAAGGACGAGGTCATTGGCGCCTACATGAACACGATCTACTTCGGTCGTGGCGCGTACGGCATCGACGCCGCTGCCCAGGCCTACTTCGGCCACGGCGCGGACCAGCTGACCCTGTCTGAGTCGGCGCTCCTCGCGGCCGTCATCCCCGCGCCCTCCGCGTGGGACCCCGCCGTCAACCCCGA
>JAHYYD010000275.1 GCA_019425105.1 Actinomycetota bacterium | reverse complement strand
GTATCGTGCGCATCCTGCGTGGTGGCGGCTGGGAGGTCGCGGTTCGCCTGACGACTCCCGGCGACGACCCGGCGGCGATCGCCGGCGAGGTCGCGTCTGGCTCCTTCGTCGCGGCTCTAGGCGGTGACGGGTACCTGGGCGCGGTTGCGCGCGGGTGTCACGAGTCCGACGCGATTTTTGTTCCCATGCCGGGCGGGCGTGGAAACGACCTGTGCCGCGCGCTGGGCATCGGCACGGATCCGCTGGCCCGTGCGCGCTCCCTGGCGCGCCTCGGCTTCATGTCCGACGAGGCCGGGGCGCTCTCCTCCGATTCCCTGACCTCCCGGGTGCGTCCCCTGGACGGCATGTGGGTGCGCTCGCGCGAAGGCGTGCGCCTCGCCCTCGGCGTCGTCTCGATCGGCCTGGATGCCCGCGCGAACATCCTCGCCAACGAGTCCTCGCTGACCTCGGGTCCGCTGGCGTACGGCTACGGGGCGTTCGCAGCCCTGGCCTCGCACGAACCTACCGACATTGTGGCGACTGTGGATGGGCGCGAGCGCAACATGAGCGGATGGATCGCGTCGGTGTCGAATTCCGGGCGTTTCGGCGGTGGCATCACCCTGGTGGAGTCCTCCGACATGAACGACGGGATCCTCGAGGTGTGCCACGTCGGGCCCCTGCCTCTCTCTCGTGCTCTACCGGTGCTCGCCAGCGTCGTCGCCGGACGGGCGAAGGCTCACCCCGCCATTGAAGTGGAGAGTGCGCGCGTCGTCTCCTTTGCTGCCCCCGTGGGAACCATCGCTATGGCGGATGGGGATCGCGTCGCCTCGATCCCCTTTACGGTGGACGTCGCTCCAGGAGTTGTTTCCGTCCTCGTGTGAGGTCGATGCGGGCGTGGGCGCCCAGGGAGCGGTCCCCGTAGAATGAAGCCATGAGTGCTGTCTCCGGCTTTTATACCTTCGCGAAGGGCGTGCTGACGCCCATCATGACGCCCTGGATCAAGTTCACCGTGAGCGGTGAAGAGAATCTTCCCACCGAGGGCGGCTTTCTCCTGGTCCCCAACCACCTGTCCAACGTCGACCCGCTGTGCCTGTGCTGGTACTTCATGAAGCGCGACACCGCCGTGCGCTTCCTCGCGAAAAAGTCGATGTTCTCCGTGCCCGTGTTCGGCTGGATCATCAAGGGCATGGGCCTGATCCCCGTCAACCGGGACTCCAACCCTTCGGCCGTCCTGGCACCCACCCGCGAGGCCCTGAAAGCTGGCGAGGTCGTCGGCATCTTCCCCGAAGGCACGCTCACGCGCGACCCCGACCAATGGCCGATGGAGTTCAAGTCCGGCGCCGCCCGCCTGGCCCTCGACACGGGTGTGCCCGTCATTCCCGTCTCGCAGTGGGGACCGCAGGACATCATGGCCCCCTACAACGCCAAGGGCATGGACATGCGCCCGGGGCGCCCCGTCTCCTACCACTTCGGCGAGCCGGTTGACCTCTCCGACCTGATGAGCCCCGCGGGCTCCGAGGACCACGAGGCCGTCAACGAGGCGACCAAGCGCATCAGCGACGCCGTTCGCGCGGGCGTGGGTAAGCTACGCGGCCTGCCCGTCCCCGAGAAGGTCTGGGATCCTGCCACGCAGGCCGGTCCCTGGTGGGAGGAAGAACTCGCCAAAAAGGCAAAGAAAGCGAAGAAGGCCCGCAAGAAGGGCTAATCGCGGATATCGATCACCATGCGCACCGGATTGGACAAGAATCCGATCTGAAAGTCGCGCGCTGCGGGTGCACCGATGACGACGTGCGTGTTGTCCTCGAAGGCGCCGTCCGAGACGATATCAAGGTCCCCGGCACGCGTATGCGTCCCGCTCGGGTAGGGGGTGTTGGAGGCCGTCATGGGCGTGCCGTCGATGACCAGATCCAGGACCGCACCTCCCTCTACCTGGATGGGCAGGCCTCGGCCCTGTTCGACGGCCTCGTCCGTCCACGCGGCTGTGCGGACCCCGGGCGTGCCCTCGCCCGAAAACTCTAGGACGACGCGTGTGAATCCCTTGTGCACTGCGGCGCGGATCCCCGTCAGCGCCAGCGCCTTCGCCGGATCATCCGAGCGCACCGGCGGCAATCCCTCCACGCTCGACATCCAGTTGTCCGCGTTGATCGGCTTGGTCGCATCCAGACCCGGCTCGGACGTCGGCGTGGTCTCCGGCGCCGCGCTCGCGGTCGCAGACGCCGTGGGGGAGGAGCCGCTCGGCGAGGCCTCGGCTGACTGAGGCACGTTCGTTGGGGCTCCGGGCGTGCACGCACCCAACAGGAGCAGTGAGGCGGCCGCGCTCGCGGCGAGGGCTCGACGGTGAGACACAGTTCCTCCAGGTAACAGTCGGTTGTTTCAATCCTAGTAGAATGGCCTCGACAGGGAGGTCTCGATGAGTATGACAACAGCAGC
>JAHYYD010000274.1 GCA_019425105.1 Actinomycetota bacterium | reverse complement strand
AGGACCCGTGGCGCGTCCTGCGCATCCAGTCCGAGTTCGTTGAGGGCTTCGAGGCGCTGGCCGAGGTCGGTCCCGCCATCTCCGTCTTCGGGTCCGCACGGACGCGTCCCGAGGAGCCCCTCTACGAGTGCGCTCAGCGGATCGGCCACCTGCTCGTCGAGCGTGGCTACGCGGTCGTCACCGGCGGTGGTCCCGGCATGATGGAGGCCGCGAACCGGGGCGCCTGGGAGGCCGGTGGCACGTCCGTGGGGCTGGGTATTGAGCTGCCCCACGAGCAGGGGATGAATCAGTGGGTGAACCTGGGTGTTAACTTCCGTTACTTCTTCGCACGTAAGACGATGTTCGTGAAGTACTCCCAGGGTTTCATTGTGATGCCCGGCGGCTTCGGCACGATGGATGAGCTCTTCGAGTCCGCGACGCTGGTGCAGACGGGGAAGATTCGTTCGTTCCCGTTAGTTCTCGTGGGCACTGCGTACTGGTCGGGTTTGGTGGAGTGGATCCGTTCCTCGATGGTCGAGGCCGGAATGATCTCTCCGAGCGATGTGGACCTGCTGCGTGTCGTTGATGATCCGGAGGAAGCGGTTCGTCTCGCGACGGATGCTTAGTAGTTAGTTCCTCTTTCTGAGGGTCCGAGAATTGCGCTCAATGCTGCGATAATCGGCCTAATTGATCGGACGGCCTATTTTCTTTTGATTTCTCTTTGCGAGCTGTTAAGGAAAAACGGCGCTTTTCCGGTAAAATGGATATGTTACCCCGCCTGTGGAGGCGCGGGCATAACTCTGAGAAGGAGTACTCTCATGGCAGCAATGAAGCCTCGTACGGGGGACGGCCCCCTGGAAGTCAGTGCTGAAGGTCGCGGCATCGTCATGCGGATTCCCACGGAAGGGGGCGGGCGTCTCGTCATCGAGATGACTCCGGACGAAGCTACGGAACTCGCCAGAGCGCTCGGCGCAGCCATCTGATCCAATACATAGAAGCGGTGGGACAGGTTCTCCTGTCCCACCGCTTCCTTGTTGTCTGTGGGCTCAGCGCTTGACCGCGACCGCCAGGCCGTCGCCGACGGGCAGCAGCGCGGGCACGAACTCCTCGGAGTCGCGCAGGTAGTTGATGACCTCGCGCGCGACAACGGTGTGCGCGTCGCGACGAGCCGGATCGGCAACCTGATCGTGCCACAGCGCGTGCACGAAGGCGATCGTGCCACCGGGGCGCAGGATACGGACGGCGTGATCGAGGTACTGCGGGGTCTCCTCCAGGTCACCGTCGAGAACGACCATGTCGTAACCGCGAGCGGCCATGCGCGGCAGAACATCGAGGGCACGCCCGGCGATCAAGCGCGTGCGGTGGGAGGACAGTCCCGCTGCGGCGAAGTTGCGACGCGCATGCCCCAAGAGCTCGGACTCGGAGTCAATCGTCGTCAGGACGCCATCGGAGGCCATACCATCGAGGATCCACAGCCCCGAGACGCCGGCACCGGTACCGATCTCGAGGACGGCGCGTGCCCCCGACACCGCGGCGAGCATGCGCAGGGCCGCACCCGTCCCCGGGGAGACAGGAGTGGCACCCATTTCCGTGGCGACGGCGCGTGCGGCGGTCAGCGCGTCGCTCTCCGCAACATAGTCCTCGGTGTACACCCACGTCTGGGCCTTGTCCGCCATCGCCTTGATCCTCACGTCGTATTGGTCGCCTCGGCGAGAGGCACGCACGCGCTGCGCCCTCCCCACGCATCAGCGTACAGGCGGCGTGACGTCAGGGCGCGGTGGCACTCCGATTCCCAGCGAAAACAGCGCGTGACGAGCAGTCAAAACCCCGGCCTCGTCAGGTGGACGAGGCCGGGGAAGAGCACGCGGGCTCAGTGCTGGATGGGGGAGACGCCCAGGGGGCGGCCCGCCAACCCGCGATGGGCCGAGGAGAGCTGCTTGGCGAGGGCCGTCAGCTCCTCGGCAGCGGGACCCGAGGCGACGGACACGGGCTCGCCGCGGTCGCCGCCCTCGCGCAGTGCGATATCGAGGGGTACCTGAGCGAGCAGCGGCACGGAGTAGCCGAGCTGGGCGGTCAGGCGCTGCGAAACGGACTCGCCGCCGCCCGCGCCGAAGATCTCCAGACGCGAGCCGTCGGGCTGAGGCAGGAAGGACATGTTTTCGACGACGCCGATGACCTTCTGGTTCGTCTGGGCGGCGATCGAACCGGCGCGCTCGGCGACCTCAGCGGCCGCGACCTGCGGGGTCGTCACCACGAGGATCTCCGAGTTCGGCAGCAGCTGCGCGATCGAGATCGCGACGTCGCCCGTGCCCGGAGGCATATCGATGAGCAGAACGTCGAGGTCACCCCAGAACACGTCCGCGAGGAACTGCTGGAGCGCGCGATGCAGCATGGGGCCGCGCCAGATGACGGCCTGGCCGTCGGGCACGAACATGCCGATCG
>JAHYYD010000273.1 GCA_019425105.1 Actinomycetota bacterium | reverse complement strand
GTCCCGATTGAATACGGTGATGATCTGCGCGACTTCCTGCAGGCGTGGCACGGTGAGTTCCTGTGGCCGAAGGCGTACGTCGCTGACCAGGACGAGGGTGACCGTGTCGTCGCCGAGGTGAATGCTGACTACGAGTATGGTGCGACGGATGCGCAGCTCGTTCAGCAGGTGATGTGCGCGCTCGCGACGACCCTGCAGCTATTCCGTGCGCTTGAGGAGCGCTACGGTCTCGATGGGGACGAGGGGCCTGGTCCATCCGGTGGGCATCAGCGCGGCTTTGATGGCCCCGCCTGGCTTCCAGAGAACTGAGTCACATCCTCCTGAGATTCGAAGTTGAGTGGAATAGACTCAACTTTGGCTTCGTTGTGTCTGTCAGAAGGCGTCGAGTGGATCGGTGCCACCAGACAAACCATTTGGAGGAGTAATTTCATGGCACGTGAAATGACAACAAAGGCGCAGGAGGCCGTCTCCTCTGCGCTCGCGGCTGCAGGTGCGGCCGGTAACCCGCAGGTGGAGCCCATCCACCTGCTCGAAGCTCTGATTGAGCAGCGTGAAGGCATCGCGCTCTCCCTTCTCGAGGCTGTTGGCGCCGACGTGCGCGCAATCGGTGCGCGCACCCGCAACGCCCTCGTGGCGCTGCCGAGCGCGCAGGGCGCGTCCACGGGAAACGCGCAGCCCTCGAACGCGCTGCTCGCGATCGTTCGCGACGCTGGAGAGCGCGCCGAGGCCGGCGGTGACCAGTACATCTCGACCGAGCACCTGCTCATCGCGCTGGCTGCCTCGCAGACCGAGGCCGGTCGAATCCTTACCCAGGGTGGGGCAAGCGCCGACGCGCTTGCGCAGGCCCTCGCGCAGCTGCGCCCCGACCCGATTACCTCGGCCGACCCCGAGGGATCCTTCGAGGCCCTGTCCAAGTACGGCCGCGACCTCACGGAGGTTGCCCGCGAAGGCAAGCTCGACCCGGTCATCGGGCGAGATAACGAGATTCGTCGCGTCATCCAGGTGCTGTCCCGGCGCACCAAGAACAACCCTGTTCTGATCGGTGAGCCTGGCGTCGGTAAGACGGCCGTCGTCGAAGGCCTCGCCCAGCGCATTGTCGCTGGCGATGTCCCCGAGTCCCTGCGCGACAAGCGCCTGGTCTCCCTCGACGTCTCGTCGATGGTCGCCGGCGCGAAGTACCGCGGTGAGTTCGAGGAGCGCCTCAAGGCCGTTCTCGCTGAAATTCAGCGTTCCGACGGTCAGATCATCACCTTCATCGACGAGCTGCACACGGTCGTCGGCGCGGGTGGTGGCTCCGAGGGCGCAATGGATGCCGGCAACATGCTCAAGCCCATGCTTGCCCGCGGTGAACTGCGCATGGTCGGCGCGACCACGCTCGACGAGTACCGCGAGAACATCGAGAAGGACCCCGCGCTGGAGCGTCGCTTCCAGCAGGTGTTCGTCGGTGAGCCCTCGGTCGAGGATACCGTCGCCATCCTGCGTGGCATCGCCCCGAAGTACGAGGCGCACCACAAGGTGACGATCTCCGACGGTGCTCTCGTCGCCGCTGCCACCCTGTCGAACCGCTACATCACGGGCCGACAGCTGCCCGACAAGGCCATTGACCTGATCGACGAGGCCGCCTCTCGCCTGCGCATGGAGCTGGACTCCTCGCCGGTCGAGATCGACGAGCTGCGCCGTAGCGTGGATCGCCTTCGTATGGAGGAGTCCTACCTGACCGAGTCCGATCCGGAGGGCCTCGACGAGGCCACCCAGGATCGTCTGAGCAAGCTGCGCGCTGACCTGGCCGACCGTGAAGAGACGCTGCGTGCGCTCACTGCGCGCTGGGAGGCCGAGAAGGCCGGTCACAACCGCGTCGGTGACCTGCGTGTTCAGCTCGATACGCTGCGCACTCAGCTCGATCTGGCCGTGCGCGAGGGACGCTGGGAAGAGGCTGGCCGCCTCCAGAACGGCGAGATTCCCGCGGTTGAGCGCCAGATCGCCGAGGCCGAAGCGCAGGCTGAGGCCCAGGATGCTCGTGGCGATGAGGAGCCGATGATCGCCGAGAAGGTCGGCCCCGCAGAAATCGCCGAGGTGATCGAAGCGTGGACCGGAATTCCGACGGGTAAGCTCCTGCAAACTGAGACCGACAAGCTTCTGCACATGGAGGACGAGCTCGGAAAGCGCCTCATTGGTCAGAAAGACGCCGTGCGAGCGGTGTCGGACGCGGTCCGTCGTTCGCGCGCGGGGCTGTCCGATCCCAACCGTCCGACCGGTTCGTTCCTGTTCCTCGGCCCGACGGGTGTGGGCAAGACTGAACTGGCGAAGGCGCTCGCGGAGTTCCTCTTCGATGACGAGCGTGCCATGGTGCGCATTGACATGTCGGAGTACTCCGAGAAGCATTCGGTTGCGCGCCTCGTCGGTGCCCCTCCGGGGTACGTGGGCTACGAGCAGGGCGGTCAGC
>JAHYYD010000272.1 GCA_019425105.1 Actinomycetota bacterium | reverse complement strand
TCCAGGTGTCCGCGCGCGATCTCCACGGGGTCGCTCAGCAGGGACGAGGCCGGGTCCGGGGTCGCGTCGTTTCCGCCGTTATCGGGGGCGGGGGTGGGGTCGGGGGTCGGGTTCGGAGCGGGTTCCGGCTCGTCGGGGGCCGCCACACCGTCGCGCATTGTGAGCATCGCGGTGAGGCCGACGTGAGAGCCGACCGTGACATCGGAGGCTTCAGCGACGGTCATGACCGCATCGGAGAGCGGGTGGGGGCGCAGGGTGACGCGCATGTACATCGGGTCGGACTGGCACACGCCCAGGTCCTGCGACTTTGTGTCCATGCCGCCCGCGCCGAGCGTGCCTTCCATGGAGCACCAGGGGCTGAAATCGTACTTGGACTCGAGGAACTCGATCTTGTAGGTGGCGCGCAGGGTCGGGTCGTTGGCGCGCACGGTGGCCGTGTACTGGTCGGTCGAGCCGGGGAGGAGGTCGTATGAGACCTCGACGCGGCGCGAGGAGATCGGCAGGTGGTCGGGGTTCCACACGGGGGCCGGGTCCGGGTTGGAGGGGCCGAGGATCGTATCGGTTCCGCCCACGGTGACGGGCTCGGTGTCCTTCTGGGAGTACTGAACGGTCTGCGAGATCCAGCGGGCCGAGGCGGAGTCGCCGGGGATGTAGACGGCCTGAACGGCCGCAGCGTCTGCGCCGAGCAGCTCGGAGACACTTCCGCGGCCACCCTCGACGGCGACCTCGGTGAGGAAGTAGCCGTTGACGGTGATCCATGCACGTCCCGTATCGGTGGCAACGCCCGTGTCGAGCGTGATGTCGGTGAGGTGGTTGTCACCGGGGTGATCACGCTCGGTGTGATGAGAGACGGTCAGCGTCGGGGTGGCGGCGCTGCCATCAGTGCGCTGGGCGCGCGCCTCGTTGTACGCCGACTCGATGTCCTTAATGGTGCCGTCGGCGGGGTTTGCGCCGCCAACCTGCCAGACCAGCGGCGTGATCGGCGAGGAGTAGATAGCGGTACCGTCTGCGCTGCGCGCGGTCATCTTGTAGTTCGCGACGTAGCGGCCGGGCTGCGTGAAGGTCGTGTACAGGTGCGTGTGGCGCGGGTTGTAGACGCTGCGGTAGGCGATGTCGTGGCTGGAGAGGAAGCGGTTCACGCTGTCGCCGTTGTCGATGAACATTTCCATGCGACCCGGACCGTCGACGCTGATGAGGTCGAGCGTGTAGGTCTCGCCCTCGAATTTGTCGGTGTCGCCGATCTCGCCCGCGCCGAGGCCCGCCCAGATGGGCGTATTACCGGGTCCGGGATTCTGGGGAGCGGCGTTCAGGACGGTGCCCTCAGCTCCGAGGAAGGCCAGGTCGGGACGCTTCGCGGGAACGACGAGCTGAGACTTCGCCTCGTCTTTGTCGCCGGTGCCGGTCCACGCCTTGGGGATCCACAGCGCGGTCTTTTCCATCGGCATGTTGATGGTGTTGAGCGAGAAGCTGTTGGTGTCGTCGTGCCAGACGGGGATGGGTGCATCGACGTGTTGTCCGGTGACGATCCGTTCCTTGTCCTGGTCGGGACCGGCCCACGCGGCGGCCGGTGTGAGCGCCAGGAAGAGGGCGAGCGCAGCGGTGCTGATGCGTCGCAGATGTGACATTCGGGTGCCTTTTCTAGCTATGTTGTTGATGAGAATCATTATCACTCTAAATAAGGCCTCACACAACTCACATCCACAGCGCATGTTTCACGCGTGTTTCACACAGCCGCTCCCCCGCCCCACCGATAGGCTCAACCCCATGAGATTCGCGACCTGGAACGTCAACTCCATCCGCACGCGCGTCGACCGCGTCATCGCTTTCCTCCAGCGCTCGGACACAGATGTGCTCGCCATGCAGGAGATCAAGTGCCGCCCCGACCAGTTCCCCATCGAGCCTTTCGAGGAAGCGGGCTACCACGTCGCAATCCACGGACTCAACCAGTGGAACGGCGTCGCCGTGGCCTCGCGCCTGCCGATTCTCGAGGTTCGCGACCACTTCCCCACCCAGCCCGCCTTCGGTGAGCCACCAGTCGTCGAAGCCCGCGCACTCGGCGTCACCATCGACACGACCGACGCACTCCCCTCCGAGGACGGGCAGGCCTCGTCGATGACGATCTGGAGCCTGTATGTGCCCAACGGCCGCGAGCTCACCCACCCGCACTACGCCTACAAGCTGACGTGGCTGGCGAACCTCGCCGAGCAGGGCCACTGCTGGCTGGAGGACCCCGCGGCCCGCATCGCCCTCGTCGGCGACTGGAACGTGGCGCCCCTGGACGAGGACGTGTGGGACATGAGCGCTTTCGAGGGCGCCACGCACGTGTCAGCCCCCGAGCGCGAGGCCTTCGCCGCCTTCGCCGCGGACGGCTGGGTCGAGGTCACGCGAGGCCACGTCACGAACTACACCTACTGGGACTACCAGAAGCTGCGCTTCCCCAAGAACGAG
>JAHYYD010000271.1 GCA_019425105.1 Actinomycetota bacterium | reverse complement strand
TCGTTGCTCACGAAGTGATCCTTACTGGAATGCGCCCACAGCGGGCGAGGTGATTACTCAAGCACAACAAAAAGCTTGATCAGGAAGATGCGCGAAAGAGGCGCACCGCAACGGTCGGAGTCGAGCAATCGGCTCGGACCTGAAAAAAATATAGCAAGACCGCCAGCCCGCTGTCACTTAGACGGCGAGGGTGGCGGTGGTTGCCAACAAACTCACAGCGAGGCCGAGCGACTAAAACTCGACTTTCGCAAGGCTTCCGCGGGTAATCTGCACGCCCGAAGCGGCCACGGCCAGCGGCACGACACGCCAGCCCGCACCAGCTGCGTCGCGGCGAATATCCGCCCCCACCTGCTCCAGAGACAGAACGGTCGGCCCCGCACCGGAGACAACGGCGGCAAAACCGGCACCCCGCAGCCAGTCAACGAGTGCCAGCGAGGGTTCCATCGCGGCCCGGCGCTGTTCCTGATGGAGGCGGTCGCGCGTAGCTTCCATGAGGAGCACGTGCAGGTCCGCTCCCCCGCTCACCTGGGCGCCACCAGACAGGACGGCGGCCAGCAGGGCACCGCGCGCCACATTGAAGCTCGCATCACCGTGCGCAACGGTCGCAGGCAGGGCGGCTCGCGCGGCGGCGGTGCGCAGCTCGAAGTCGGGGATGAACGCGACGGGGTTGATGCCCTCGGGCGGGGTGAGGCGCACGCTGCCCACCTCGGAAGTCTCCTCGTTCATCCACGACACGGTCGCGCCCCCGAAGACGGCGGGAGCAACATTGTCGGGATGCCCCTCCATGTGCGAGCCGATCTCGAGGATCTCCTGGCGGCCGAGCACGTCGGCGTCGCCAATGAGGGCGCGTGCCAGCGTCACGCCGGCGACGATCGCACTCGCTGAGGAACCCAGGCCTCGGGAATGAGGGATTCGGTTCGTGCAGTGCATGCGCACACCCACCTGAGGGGCACCCACGCGGTCCAGCGCAAGGCGCAGGGCACGCACGACGAGGTTGTCCTCGCCCTGCTCGACATTTCCGGCACCTTCGCCCTCAACGACGACCGAGGTGGGCCCAGTCGTCGCGTGCACCGAGACCTCGTCCCACAGGTCGAGGGCCAGGCCCATACAGTCGAATCCCGGCCCCAGGTTCGCGCTGGTCGCGGGGACCTTCACCGCGACAAAATCATCTCGCAGCCGCACGTCACTCACCCTCAACACGGATCGTGGAGGTCACCTCACGCACGGCGTCGGACACGGCGAGCGCGCGGGCAACGGCGCGCAGGTCGGCCTCGCGGGCGCGGTGGCTCGTCACGACGATGACGCAGGCGCCGGGAACCTCGTCGTTACGCTGGTGGACGGACTGGATCGAGACACCGTGGCGGGCAAAGATGCCGGCAACATCGGACAGGACGCCGAGGCGGTCCTCCACCTGCAGACGAATCTGGTATCGAGTATGCGTCGAGCCGGGATCGAGGATCGGCAGGTGCGCGTACACCGACTCGCGCGGGGCGTGACCGCCAAAGGCTCGGTGGTGCGCGGCCGCGACAAGGTCGGACAGGACGGCCGAGGCCGTGGGCGCGCCGCCGGCGCCCTGACCGTAGAACATCAGGCGACCGGCGGCCTCACCCTCGACAAGAATCGCGTTATAGGCGCCGTCGACGGACGCAAGCGGATGATCAGCGGGAACCTGGGCCGGATGCACACGCATCGCGACGCCTTCACGCCCATCCTCGCCAATGCGGCGCTCGGCGATGGCCAGGAGCTTGATCGTATGGTTGATGCGCGCGGCCTCTTCCATGTCCTCCTTGGTAATACCCGTGATTCCCTCAACGGCGACGTCATCGATACCGACGCGGGTGTGGAAGGCGAGCGAGGCAAGAATGGAGCACTTGGCGGCCGCGTCGAAGCCCTCGACGTCCGCGGTCGGGTCGGCCTCGGCGAAACCGAGATCCTGCGCCTGCTTGAGGGCCTCCTCGTAGCTGAGGCCCTTCGTGCTCATCGCGTCCAGAATGAAGTTGGTCGTGCCATTCACGATGCCCATGACGGTCGTAATGCGGTCACCCGCAAGGGACTCGCGCAGGCCGTAGACGACGGGGACGGCACCCGCGACGGCTGCCTCGTAGTAGAGGTCGGCATCATTGGCTGCGGCGGCCTCGTAGAGCTCGGGGCCGTGAGCCGCCAAGAGGGCCTTGTTACCCGTCACGACCGAGATGCCCTGGTTGAGCGCACGCAGCACGAGGGTGCGGGCAGGCTCGATGCCGCCAATCAACTCGACGACCAGGTCCATATTGTCGATCGCCTCGGCAGGGTCGGTCGTCAGCAGCTCACGATCAATCGGAGCATCACGGGGGGCATCCACATTGCGGACGAGGACCTTGCGCACCTCCATCTCCGCGCCCGAGCGAGCCGCGAAATCCGCGCGGCTCGACTGAAGGATGCGAATGACCTGGCTACCGACGGTTCCGGCTCCAAGAACGCCAA
>JAHYYD010000270.1 GCA_019425105.1 Actinomycetota bacterium | reverse complement strand
GCACAACGCGAAATGACCGATCTGTCAGGGCAGATATGCTCATCACAGTCACATCGTTGTCATTCATTGGGCCATCTAGAATTTCCCCGTGCACGGCTTTCCACAGGCCTGTGCACACATTGTGGATAAGAAAACCGGAGCGTGTCATGACGAGCACACAGGGACCCAGCGACCCGACCTCACCCTCGCAGCGTGAGGAGGCCCCGGCCTCGTCGACCCCGACGATCACGACGCGGATGATCCTGTCGCTCGCGCTGCCCTCCTTGGGGGCTCTCATCGCCGAGCCGCTGTTTACCGTCATCGATTCGACGATGGTCGGCCACCTGGGGACCCCGCAGCTGGCGGGCCTGGGTGTCGCGTCGACCGTGCTGAACACGGCGGTCGGGCTTTTCATCTTCCTCGCCTACTCGACGACGTCCTTGGCGGGGCGTCACCTGGGGGCGGGGCGGCGCGATCTCGCGGTCCGTTCGGGGGTCGAGGCCATGTGGCTGGCGGGAGGCCTCGGCCTCCTCGCCGCGATCCTCCTGGCGGTTTTCGCCTCTCCCCTGCTCACCTGGCTGGGGGCGAACGAGGCGACGCTGCCGCACGCCCTGGGGTACCTGCGCGCCTCCGCGCCCGGGCTAGTCGGCATGTTCGTCGTCCTGGCGGCCACCGGCACTCTGCGCGGGTTGCAGGACACACGCACTCCCCTGATCGCGGCGTCCGCGGGCGCGGCGTTCAACGCGGTAGCGAACTGGGTGCTCATGTACCCGCTCGGCATGGGGGTTGCGGGGTCGGGCCTGGGCACGGCGATCACGCAGACGCTCATGGCACTCTTCCTTGGCTGGATGATCGTGCGCGCCGCACGTCGCGAGGGCGTCAGCCTGCGCCCATCCACCTCGGGCCTGTTCGGCGCGGCGGTCGAGGGGACGCCGCTGCTCGTGCGCACCCTCGCCCTGCGCGTCGCCCTCCTGGCAACCCTGAGCGCGGTGACCGCGATCTCCACCCAGGCACTGGCCGCCCACCAGATCGTGTGGACGCTGTGGACCTTCGCCGCCTACGTGCTCGACGCCCTCGCGATCGCCGCCCAGGCGCTCGCCGGATTCACGGCCGGCACCGGCGAACGCGGCGCCATGCGCCCCCTCCTGCGCACGCTCTCGCGCTGGGGTGTCAGCTTCGGCGTCGCCGTCGGCGTGGCCTTAGCGCTCACCGCACCCTGGATCACTCGCATCTTCACCAACGACCAGACCGTCATCGACTACGCGACCGTCGCCATCATCGTCAGCGCCTTCTTCCAGCCGGTCGCAGGCTACGTCTTCCTCCTCGACGGCGTCCTCATCGGCGCGGGCCGAGGCCGCTACCTGGCCATCGCCGCCGTCATCAACCTGGTCGTCTACGCGCCCCTCCTGTGGGTCATCGCCCACTCCGCCTCGCTCACCGCGCGCCCATCGCTGGCCCTCGCGCTCGTGTGGCTCGCATACTCGGCGGTCTACACGGGCATGCGGGCGCTCACCAACGGGCTCGGCGCGCGCTCGCTGTAGATGATCGACGAGGCCGGGGCAGGCCTCGTCCCCACCTGCCGTTTCGCGCGGGGTTCGGCGTCCCGGCGAGGCCCACCCCGACCTCGTTCTGGGGGCGCCAATCGTGACCGGAAACGCCCTAGCGAAGACGCTGCCACCCGTGTAAAGTGGGTAGCTGGACTGTCCGCACCCGCGGCTGGTCCAGCAGGCCCCAACGGGCCATACGCAACGCCCTCCTGTCACGGACCGTCCGTGACCGTAAAGACCATAGGAGGTGGGAACCAACGTGCGTAACTACGAACTGATGGTGATCCTCGATCCTTCGATCGACGAGCGCACCGTCGCCCCCGTGATGGAGAAGTACCTGGCACCCGTGGCTGCCAACGGCGGATCCGTCGAGAACCTTGACATCTGGGGCAAGCGCCGCCTTGCTTACGACATCCTCAAGCGTTCTGAGGGCATCTACGTCGTCATCGACATGACCACGACCCCCGAGGTCGCTCTCGAGATCAACCGCCGCATGGGCATCGACGAGACCATTCTCCGTACGAAGCTCCTGCGCCCCGACGCTCACTGAGCCGACACCACACCCTCTAAGCCCGAGGAGCCGACATGGCCGGAGATACCGTCATCACTGTCATCGGTAACCTGACCGCTGACCCCGAACTGCGTTGGACGCAGTCCGGCGCCGCGGTCGCCGATTTTACGGTGGCCTCCACCCCCCGAACCTACGACCGTAACGCCGGTGAGTGGCGCGACGGCGACACCCTCTTCATGCGCTGCTCCGTGTGGCGCGATACCGCTGAGAACGTCGCCGAGTCGCTGCGTAAGGGCATGCGCGTCATCGTTCAGGGTCGCCTCACCCAGCGCTCGTACGACACCCAGCAGGGTGAACGTCGCACGGTCGTTGAGCTGCAGGTCGATGAGGTCGGCCCCTCCCTGCGCCGCGCACGCGCGCAGGTCACCCGCACCGCCCCCTCCGGTGGCGGCGGCTACCAGTCCGACAACCGCGGCCAGCAGGGCG